>DASVVI010000383.1:0-15719 GCA_036386635.1 Longimicrobium sp. | reverse complement strand
CCACATGCGCCGTGCGGAGGAGCGCCGGGGTCCTGGCGCACCCGGCGGCAGACATCAGCAGCATCAGCCCGATCCAGCCCCCGCGAACGCCTCTGTGAAGCATGATCCCGATCTCCGAGGTGGATGGACGAGCCCGCGGCTCGGCGCGCCCGGCGGTGCGCCCCGGCCCCCGCCGCAATCCCCGTGCTCCGGCTGGCGTGTTGACGGCCCCGGCGGCGAACGCGAGCTTTCCCGCTCCCTCTTTGCGGCAACTTCCGGCGGCGATCCATCCATGCACGACGAGCTCATCCGGCAGATCGAGGAAGCGACGGACGACGCCTACCAGGTCGTGGGCCGGCTCGGCGCGCACGAGGCTCGCCCCTGCTTCCTCGCCCGCGAGCGCGAGTCGGGCACCCTCGCCGCGCTCTCGCTGACCGGCGACGAGCTGCGCATCCTTTCCCGCCTGGACCCTGCCGTCCGCACCGGCGGAAGCAGCTGCGCCGGGTGCCACGCCCCGCTCGCGGTGTGGACTGACGCCTGCCCCTCGTGCGGCGCCCGCATCGCCGGCGACGACTTCCCCGACACCCCGGAAGCCCGCGACGTCCTCCTGGCGGAGGTGCGCACCGCCAGCGAAGGCGAGTACGACGTCCTCGGCGCGATGGACGGCGCCGCCGGTACCGTCTACTTCGCCCGCGAGCTGGACGGCGGCCGCCTCGTCGCCCTCGCCCTCCACGCCGAGAACGAGGAAGACGACGCCTGCTCCCTGACCCCCACTTGGCTCGCCCCCTCCAGCGGCGCCCCGACTCCACGCCCCGCCCACCTCCCCGCCGAGCCCGCCGCCGTCTCGCCTTCCTCCGCCCTCACGCCAGCCGCGGCCCTCCCGATTTCCCGTCCCGCTCCGCGCCCCAACTGGCTCAAGCGCCTCCTCATCGTGGCGGGCGTCATCGCGATCCTCCTGATCGTCTTCGCCTATGTAAAGGGCGCCCCCTCGACGACCGCCGAGCCTGCCACCTCACCGCCCGCCGCCGCCACACCGTAACCGGCCCCCCCCACCGATACATCCCCGGCGTCCGTAGCCAGCGTCGGCGCTTCGCAAGGCACGGGCAGCCACGCGGGGCCGCCCCTACGACATCTGTGCGCACCGCAAAAGGTGGAGGCAGGGCAGGGGGCGGGCAGACACGCAGGTCTGCCCCTACGGCATCGGTCTCACCGGTGTGGGGCGGTGCGGCGGCGGGCACGGGCGCGATAAATCGCGCCCCTACAGGTCCATGTGCGCCGCGGGCCGATTTCTCCCCCTCACCCGCCCTGCGCCCCCGCAGGCGGGGGAGGGGGTTGGGGGGAGGGGGCCCCCGCCGCCCGCATCCGGGGTATCTCCTCCTGTACCCTCACGCGCACCCGCCACCAACCCGCCGATGGACACGCCCGCCAAGGTGCTCGGCCAGACCGTGCGCACGGCATCCGAGATCAACAGCGAGCTGCGCCGCGAGTTCGACCGGGCGCTGTACGCGCACTACGGCACGCAGTCGCGCCCCGATCCCGTGCTCGCCACGCTCTTCCACACGCTTTCGGTGCAGATCGCGCGCGTGTACGACGAGGCGGAGAGCGTCTTCCCTGCCACGGTGCTGGACGACCTGGTGGGGGTGCTGGGGATGCCGCCGCGGCTCGCCCACCCGGCCCAGACCGTCGTCCACTTCACCCGCATCGACCAGCGCGAGCGGATCACGCCTGAGACGGAGTTGTTCGGCGCCACGCGCACCGGCGAGCAGGTCGGCTTCGCGCCGGACGAGTCGATCGAGATCGCGCCCACGCAGCTCGTCTTTGCGGCAGTGTTCGAAGACGGCCGCCTCCACGCCGTCCCTGGCGCGCGCGTACCCGGGGGTCCGCCTGTTCCGCCGGGGAGCACCTCGCTCGACGCGTGGGAGAGCCCGCCCGCGCTCTACCTCGCCTTCCGCGCCGATGCGCAGCACCTGGGCGGGATGGGCCTGTACGTCGACACCTCCGCGGACAGCCCCGCCGTCGCCGCGGCGCTGGCGCGGAGCCCGTGGCAGCTGCTGGATGAAGCAGGGTGCGTGTGGGAGGAGGGAATGCTGCGCGGGCGCCCCGGCCGCGGCGGCGTGCAGCGGCTGTCGTGGCTCGACGATCCCGCGCCCAACGAGCTCCCGAACGATGTACTGTCGCGCGTGCTGCGTCTGGACGATGGGGTGTACGGCGGCCAAGTCTGGATCTTCCCGCACGTCCCGCCCGAGCGCCGCGCGCTCTGCATCATGCCAGCGGGGATGGACGACGCCGTGCGCCGCCTCCTCCCCGAAGGCCACGCCGCCGCGCTCGACGAGCCGCTGGCGTGGGTGCGCGTTCCGCTGCCGGCCGGCGTGGAGGGAGTGGCGGACGCGGTGCAGCGCGTGGTCGTCAACTGCGTGACGGCGTCGAACGTGGAGGTGTGGAACGAGCAGGTCCTCTTCGACCGCGCCGGCCGCGTGGTCACGCTCGCACCCGAGGGCCACGCCGACCGCCACGTGATGGGCATCCTCAGCGTCATCGGCGAGGCGGGGACGCCGTACGCAGAGGAGTCGGAAGTGACGGCGCCCCTCACGCATGGGCGCTATCGCTACCGCGCGGGCGAGCTGGAGTTCAGGCCCGCGCGCGGTCCCACGGGGCGCATGGACGGCTACGCGATGGCCCGCCTCCTCTTCTGCGACGCGGACCGCGCCAACGGGATGGAGGGCGGCGACCTGCGCCGCATCGGTACCTCGCTGTCCAACGCCACCGCGCAGGTCACCAACCTGACGGTCACGCGCGGCGGGTGCGCGCCGCCCCCGTTCGCCGACGCCCGCACGCGTTTCGCCGAGCTCCTGCGCACCCGCGAGCGCGTGGTGACCGTTGCGGACGTGGAGGTGGCGACGCGCGCCTTCGAGCCGCGCGTGCGCTCCGTCCGCGTCGAGGGCGGCTCCGAGCTGCACGATGGCGCCCTCCGTCGCGTCGAAGTCGTCACTGCATTCGTGGACCCGGCCGACTTCGCGGACCCCGAAGCCGAGGTGATCCGCCTGCGAGGCCAGCTCCAGCGACACCTGCAGGAGCGCGCCATCCTCGGCCAGCAGCTGCGCGTGGCCGTTGAGCTCGGCTGGGGCGACAAATGAGCGTGATGCCCGACCTCTGCCGCCCCCGCCGCGGCATTCGCCAGCGTGTGGACGCGGCCGTCGCATCGCTCCTCCACCTGGGCGTCGATGCGGAGCGGATCGTGGTGGAAAGCGCCGGCCCCGGGTGGGCGCCCGGCGTGGTGGCGCGCCAGGACCCCGCGCCTGGCACCTCCATCACCGGCCGCACGCGCGTGGTGCTGGGGGTCGGTGGGGCGGGGGCGCTGGACACCCTGCCATTCCCGCTGCGCGACGCCCACGACGACGAGCTGTGCACCGACCGTCTCCTCGCCCTCGTGGACAACCCCGTCCTCAAGCTGGGGATCTTCATCCGCCGCGCGGGCGGCTTCCTGGCGCTGCGGCGCGACGATCCGGTGGCCGCGTTGCGCTGGATCGAGGAGATCTTTGGCCTCTCCGCCGCACCCTGGCCGCGCGCCCTCTGGTACTCCGTCGCGCGCCTCCTCCCCACGCTGCACCGCGTCGCCGGCCGCCCCGAGGCCGTCCCCCTCGCCCTCGCCGTCGTCTTCGACTTCCCCGTCGCCGACGTCCGGATCGTCAGCGCCCCTGCGGAGCAACGCACCGGCGCTGTCACCCGCCTCGGTGGCGAGAACGCGCGCCTCGGCGTCGACACTGTTCTCGACGGCCCGATGCCGGACGAGTTCGCGCTCGAAATCCGCATCGGCCCAATCTCGCTCGCAACTTACCTGGAGCACACCAAATCTTCGCGCCGCGCGCAGCGAGACGCGCTCTACCGCCTCGTCCTCCCCACGCACCTGTCCCGCGTGGAAGAGCGCTGGACCGTCGGTGATCCCCGCACCGGCACACGTCTCGGCGTAGGACACGAACCACCCGTCCTCGGCGTCAACTGCTATCTCGGCACGTGATTGGAGTCGCTCAGCGCTTAGCACTCAGGACTTAGCACTTCCGTTCTGAACGCCACCAATCCGCCACCGCACAAACCGATTTTCCCCGGAACCGTCCAACATGCGGATCCGGGGTATCTCGTTTTGTAGGCCCTCCACATCGGGGGGACGACACGAGACGCGAGGGAGGGTGAACGTGCGTGACGGGCTGAAGTCGGTCAACTGGACCACGGGGATGCTGCTGACCCCCGATCACTTCCGGCGGCAGGACGAGTTCGTGGAGGGCTCCTTCGGGTGGCTCCTCCGCTACTGCACGCCGGGGAGCGGGCTGGTGGGAGGCGGCGTGCGCGTGGACGGCGCGCACCGCGTCCTGGGCACCTGCGACCCGCACGTGGAGGTCAGCGACGACGGCGCCACCGTGCGCGTTTCCGTGGTGCAGGCGCGCGGCATCACGCCGGACGGCGAGCCGGTGGAGGTGGACCGCGGCTGCGTGGTGAGCGGCGACTTCGCGCGCGGCGAGCTGGCGGGCGCCACCGAGCTCCTCGTCTACCTCAACGTCACCGGCGAGCGCGAGGCGGACCCGGAGAGCATCGGGCGCGATGCGGCCAACCCCAACCAGGCCGCCGCCCGCCGCCCGCGCCTCCAGCTCCTGCTGGGCGCCGAGGCGGACGAAGCGGCCAGCTCGCTCGTCGTGGGGCGCATCCGCCGCGCGGCCGAGACGCTGCACTTCGAGGTGGACGGCGCCTTCATACCCGCGTGCGTCAGCGTGGCGGCGCACTCGGGGCTGCACTCGGCGTGGGCGCGCATCCACGCGGAGGTGGTGCACCTCTCCGGAAGGTTCGCGCAGCTGCACCGCATGGTGGCGCGCTACGTGGACCACGTGGCGCGCCGCGGCGTGGACACGCGCACCGACCTGGACGTGCTCGCCTTCGTCGAGCGCGCGGTGCTCGCGCTGGACGGCTGCGCGTACGAGACGATGGACCCCGCCCTCGCCCCCGCGCGCCTCTTCCGTGAGATCGACCGCGCAGGCCGCCGCGTGGCGCTCGCGCTCGACCTCTCGGCCGCCACGCAGCTCTTCTTCACCACCCTGGCTGGCACCGCTCCGTCGTACGCTGTGCTGCTGGAGGAAGAGCGCAACTCGCTTGCCGCGCAGCGCCAGATCTCGCCGCGCGCGGACCTGCGCGAGTCCGTCGCGCGCGCGGACGCCACGCTGGTGCGGCTGGCCGACCTGTGCCAGGCGCTGGAAGGGAAGTACGTCGACTACCGTATCAACCGCTCGGTCGACTCGCTGCGCTTCCTGCTGGACCGCGACGGCGACCACTTCTACATGGCCGTGGCGACGCCGGGGCACCCGCAGCGCGAGGGTGACCTCCTCACCTTCGTCTTCTCGCAGATGTCGGTCACGGGGCGCCACGAGTACCGCGTGGTGCTGCTGGGCGATCCGCAGGGAATCTCGAGCTGGCAGGTGGGCGAGGAGCTGTGGGTGGACCTGCGCGTCAACTCCGCCTCCGGCCCGGGAAAACCGATTTCACGCACGGCGTACTGCGAGGTCGCCGGCCAGCGCAACTTCGCCGTCAACTTCGACACGCCGACCGAGGTCGCCACACTCTCCGGCCTCCAGGTGACGGTGCACCCCGGCCACCGCGTGCGCGGCGCCGTCCTCTTCCAGCGTCGTTTAGGGCTGGGCGCCGAGGCCACCACCGCACCGCCCACGGTCCCCATCGAAGCGCCCGAGCCAGTCCTCTTCCCCGCCGGCCCCGAGCCCGAATACGAGACCGAGCCCCTCTTCCGCGCGCCGCGCATCAAGCTGCGCCGCTCCAGGCCATGACCATGGACCTGAAACGACCGTGGATGGACCTCGCCGCCGGGGCGTGGTGGATCAAGGCGCCGCGCGCGGAGGCATCCGCATGACCGCCCGAATGCTTCTCTTCCTGCTGCTCCTCCTGCCCTCCGCGGCGGAGGCGCAGTTCCCCTTCCCCTGGCGCCGCCGCAAGCCGGAGCCGCCCCCCGTGCAGGTACAGCCGCAGTGGCCGGCGCAGCCGCCGGCCGCGCAGCAGGCACCGCCCGCCCAACCACCAGTCGCCGTCGTCCAACCGGCACCGCAGCCCGTGCAGCCGCAGGGGCTCACGCCGCTCCAGCAGGAAGACAAGGCGCGCCTCCTGAAGCTCGCGCGCGACGCATTGCTCACCCCCGCCGCCACCGTCCGCGACGCCGAGGACCGGATGGAGCGATGGAAGATGGTGATGCTCATCGACCCCGCCGACGTGGAGGCGCGGCTCGGCTACGAGCAGGCGCAGAAGGGGCTGGATGCCGCGCGTCTCAAGGAGGAGACGGACCGCACCAGCAAGGAGGCGCGCGACCGGGAGCTGACCGAAAAGCGCGACCGGTTGCGCATGGCCGAGCGCGCCCTCTACGTCCGTGATCTCAACGGCGCGGAAGGTATCCTGAACGACGTCCTCCGCCAGCACCCGGACGACCCCCGCGCCAACTCGCTGATGGACATGCTGCGCGACGCCCGCCGCGCGTCCGAGCTGCGCCGCCGGCTGATGTACGGCTCTGTCGGTCTCCTGGGGCTCGCCATCGTGCTGGGTGCGTGGGCACGACGCGTCTACCGCACGCGCAAGCAGGAGGCGCGGGCTGCCGGCGACCAGGCGCGGGCGCTGGTAAAGGTTGTCGACGGAGTTGGCCGCGGAAAGCTCGTCCCCATCACGCGCGACCTGCTGCGCATCGGCGCCGCCGAGGGCACGGGTGATGGCGATCGGAACGACCTGGTGGTGAGCGACGCCAACGCCGCCGTGTCGCGCTTCCACTGTGCCATCGTTCGCAAGGGCCGCGACTACTTCCTCCTCGATTCGTCGCTCAACGGCACGCGCCTCAACGACCGCCCCCTCGACCGCGGCGAGCACCACGTGCTGCGCGACGGCGACGAGTTCGTCCTCGCCGAGTCGGCGCGCATCAAGTTCCTCCGCACATGACCGTCGCCTGGCGCGTACTGGCCGATCGTGGCGCGACACGCGTCGTAATGCTGCGCGACCGCGCGGGGCATCCGCTCGTCCTCAAGCACCTCGCGATCGGCGACGACTGCGCCGCCGCCCGCCTCCGCGCCGAAGGCGAGCTCCTGAAAATCGCGGGCGAACGCGGCGCGATCGCCCTGCGCGGCACCATCCCTGACCCGCCGGGGATCATGCTGGAGTACGCGTCGGACGGCTCACTCGCGGACCGCCTGCGCGTCTCCGGCGCGCTGCCGCCCGCAGAGGCCGTGCGCACCATCACGCAACTCGCGGATACGCTGGTTCACCTCCACGCGCGCGGCATCGTTCACCGCGACGTGAAGCCGTCCAACGTGCTCTTTACCGCGCGCGGCGAGATGCGCCTGGCGGACTTCGGTGTCGCCGCCCGCGTCGGCTCGCGCGGCACGCTGGGCGACGAATGGGAAGAGCTGCGCATAGGTACTCCGCCCTATGCCGCCCCAGAGCAGTGGTCCGCTTCCGCCGCCCAGCCTGCCGCCGACGTGTACGCGCTCGGCGTGGTGCTCTACGAACTGCTGACAGCCCGCCTCCCCTGGGAGCCGCTCGCGGGCGAAGACGACGAGGCATTCGCATCCCGCATCCGCCACGAAGCGCCACTTGCGCCGTCGGCCCGCGGCGTCCGCATCCCGCCCGCACTCGAAGCGCTCATCCTGGAGGCGCTGCATCAGAACCCGGCAGACCGCCCCGCCTCCGCCGCCGAGTTCGCGCGCTGTGCCCGCCAGGCTGTGCGGAGCATGATGGTCATCCGCGCCCTCGCCGCGGCCAGCATCGCCGCCGCGCTGCTGCTGGCGCGGATCTTCGCCCTGCCCGCATGACGACCCGCCCCCGCCTGGTCCCGCTCGCGTCTACGCGAGGCAGCGAAGCCCCGCTGAGCGCCTCCCCATTCTGGGTCGGCTCCGGCGCGGGCTGCGGCCTCCGCCTGCACCACCCCGGCGTCGCGGACCGCCACGTCGCGCTGCTGGAGCGCGAGGACGGCATCTGGCTCGTCCCCGTGCGCGCTGTCCACCCCGTGCCGCGCGTGAACGGCTCCCCCGTCGCCGCCGAAGTGCGTCTCCGCCCCGGCGATGTCGTGGAGCTGGTTCCCGGCGCCTCGTATCGCTTCGCCACCGGCGAACGCGTGGTCCCGCCCCCGGCCCCGGCGCTTGCGCCCGATCCCACGCTGTCGCCGCCGCGCCGCCCCCGCCTGCGGGATCGCATCGCCAGACGGCTCCGGCGCCGCAGCGGGAGCGGGTTGCTGAGCCCGTCCGCCAAGATCGCCATCGTGGCCGCGCTCCTCCTCGTGATCGCCTCCGGCGCACTGCTGGTGCGGGCGTTCAGAGCCGGATCAGCCGCGCGTCCCATGTCCGAAGAGGATGCCGAGTACTTCGACGCGCTCACCCTGACGGCCTTCGAACACGTCGAGCGCGGCACCTCGCTGCTGGAGCTGGGCCTCGCGGACCCTGCGCTAAAGGAGTTCGCGCGCGCCCTCAACACGCTGGAGGCCAGCCGCCTGCACGACGATCGCGCGGTGCGCCGCAGCGTCGCGGCACTGGAGAGCGCCATCGCGGAGATCTACCGTGCCAAGCGCATCCGCATTCCCGGCCGCTACGCCGTCGCGCCACGGACGACTACGACCCCGCGCCCCACCATGCGCGGCGCTATGAGCCCGGAGCAGTTCGCGGAGCGATTCGCCCGAGTGCAGCAGCGTTTCAGCGCGCGCTTCAGCCGCCCTCTGGTCGTAACTGGGCGCGACCACGCCGAGCACCTGTCGCTCTACGGCCCTGGCAGCGCGCTGGACCTGCGCGTCCGCGACCTGTTGCGCGAGCAGGTCGCCTTCGCCGTCGCGGCGATGCGCGAGGAGGGCATCCGCGTCAAGGACTTCTCGGACGACGCCATCCTCCGCGCCCAGATCCGCAGCGCCCGCGCCGCCGGCCTTTCCGAACGCGCCGGCACCGGCCTCCACCTCCACGTCGACCGCTTCCCCAACCGGCGGGATCGGTGGACCGTGCAGTGAACCGATAGTCCAGATCCGTCGCTCCAGGAGTGAATGATTCACCGCTGGAAACACACAAAGTCCGCCTTCGCGGACTCACGCATACGTCGGCCCGCGGTCCCACCGTCCTGTCGTCCTGAGGGAGCCGCCAAACCGAAGGCAGCCGCACACCAAAGTTCTTGCGGCGACCAAAGGATCTAGCCGACGCGGCAAGAGGATGGCGAGGACCAGCGATGCTCTCGTTACGCGCAGTAGATCCTTCGCTCCGCGCCAGAGATCGCGGACGGGGGAGAGGACGGAGAGGCGCGTCGCTCAGGATGACAAATGTTTGGGAACTCGCTCCCATGCCGCAGCCGCGAGACCGCTTCAGCGGTCTTCCCGTGGTTCAAGCCGGGGGCTTTAGCCCCCGAACCCATGCCCGCGGCCGGATTCACCCGCTCTACGCACACCCATGCCCGCCTACGCCGTCGAATTCGCCACCGCCGAGGGGCCCCGGCGCCTCCGCTTCACGCTTGATCCCGAGCGGCCCCTGGGGCCGCAGGTGCACCAGATCCTGGAGGAGATGCGCCAGCACGGCGTGCTGCTGAGCGGCGGCCCGCGCGACGAGCTGGGGGTCTACTGGAACGGCGCCGATCTGGAGCTCGACCGCACCCCCGAAACGCTCGGCGTCACACCGGACCGGCCGCTGGAGTTGCGCATGCGCCCGCGCCCGGCCCGCGTCCCCGCCCCCGAGCCGCCGATCACCCCGCACTTCCCGCGCTCCGCCTACGCCGCCCCGCTCGCCGGCGCGGCAGGCGCGCTGCTCGGCTGGCTCGCCGCATCCACGCTCACCGACTTGAGCCCCTGGGTCCCCAGCTACCGCACCCTGGACCTGGCCGCCGCCGCGCTCCTCGGCGCCGGTACCGGGGTGGGCGTGCGGATGGCGGCGGTGCGCAAAGGAGCGCGCGTGTGGCTTGGAGCGGCCAGCGGCGCGGCGGTGGGTGCGGTCGGTGGCGGAGTTGGCGCGATGGTGGGGACCGTGCTCGGCGAGGTGCTCGATCCGGGGTATTTACTACTAAGGGCGGTCCTGTGGGCGATGGTCGCCGCGGGGATTGGCGGGGCGCTGGGGCTGCTGGAAGCGGGTGCCGCGCGGAGGGCGTTGGACGGCGCCGCGTTCGGCACCGCGGCGGGAGCGGGGGGAGCCCTCCTGTTCAGCGCTCCTGGACCCGCCGAGCTCTGGCAGGCGCTAGCCTTCGCGGTGGTGGGCGCGGCACTCGGAAGCGGACTGCACACCCCCGCGCTTCGGCGGGCACAGGCGGTCCTCGGCACCGACGGCGACGAAGGGGGAAGGATGACACTCATCCACATTCGCGAGTGGGCGCTGGAAGACAGACGCGCGGTCGCGCTCCCGGACGGCGCCGTCCTGCGCTGCGACGCCAGCCGCGGCCAGCTCGTACCCGACGACACAACGGTGACGGTGGCCGGCCTTCCGCTCCAGGGTCCGCACGACCTGCGCAACGGCGACGCGGTGGAGCTGGATGGACTCCGCCTCCGCTTTCGCCGACTGCGGGAGGCCCGCCCATGAACCGCGCGTTCGGCACCCTCGCGCTCCTTGCAGCCCTGTCGAGCCCCGCATTCGCGCAGACGGAGCTGGTTCGCTGCGCAGAGGGCCGCTCGATCCCCTGTTTCCGGGCGCGCGTGGAGATCCCGCACACCGCGGCGGTGGGCACGGGCGATTCGGCGCGGTGGAGCGGCGCGGCGGGCGCGGTTCCGTTCCGCGAAGTGGATGTCCGCACGGTGGCTGATGCCGCACGCCCTCTCGTCCTCCTGGTGCTCTTTGACGTCAGCGGGAGCATGGCCGGGGAGGGGATGCAGCAGACGCGTTCCGCTCTCCGCGCCTTCCTTCGCGGGCTGGGCAGGAGCGAGGTAGCGGTGGCGCCGTTCGGCAGTCGCGACGTGACGGCCGGCATTTACGGGGCGCGCTTCGGCACCCCAGCCGAGGCGGAAACCGGGATCGATGGCCTACCGGCGCCCGCGGGAAATACCGGCCTCTACAGCGCCGTCGCCACGGGTGCGGAAGTGCTCGCGGCGCGGCTCCGGACTGCACCCAAGGACGCGCAGGGAGTGCTGCTGGTGCTCACCGACGGTCGCAACGACGTCGGGCACCCGGGCGACGAGCCGGGGCTGCTGGCGGGGCCGGAGGGGCGGGTACGCGCGGTGGATGCGGTGCGCCGCGCCGGAGTTCCCGTGTGGATGGTAGGGATCGGCAACGGCGTGGACGCGGGGGAGCTCGCCGCGCTCGCCGGGCCCATGGGAACGCCGCACACCGTGGCCTTCGACCCCGTCCTCCTTGGCCGCACGCTCGGCGAGTTGCGCGGCTCTCTCGCCTCCGCCCGGCAGGTGACGGCGGTGTTACCGGCCGATGCGCGAGCGCGCCTAGCCCGCGGCGAAGTGAGGGTGCGATTGGAGCACTCCGTCGGTGTTGCACCGCACACCGCCCGCTGGCGGCCTCCGCTGATGGCGCTCCCCGCCTTCGCGGGAGTGGCGAGCCCGTCCCGCCCGCTCGCCACCCTCGCGGCGATGCAGGACGAGTCGCCGGCCGGCGGCACCCTGCCGGTGTTCGCGAGCCTGGCGATGCTCCTGGCGGTCCTCTGGTGGATCGTGCCGCCGCTGATCTGGCCCGTGCGCCGCGCATCCGCCGGGGCACCCCAGCCGCGGCGCGCCCACGAGGACGACGGCATCCGCCCCGGAGTCCGCGAGGCGCGCCCGCGCCGCCCGAGCGACGTAACCGCCGCGCTCGCCCGCCGCATCGTCGTGCGGAGCGGATGAGCGCTCCGACCCCGCGGTTCCACCGCGCCACCGAAAGCGAGGCGCATCCTATCCCTCCAATGCCGGCTCACGTCCGGACCAAGGAGAGCCAGCCATGCCGGTAGTGAAAGTCACCCGCGCCGGGGTGCGGTCGGCGCCGCGCGAGGTGCCCACGGACACCACCGCCGCCATCCTCCCCATGACGGCGGACCGTGTGGGGCGCGAAGCCCCGGAAGACGAGCAGCCCACCAGGGTCGCGAGCCTGGCGGAGGCGTTCGAGAGGTTCGCCCCACGCCTCGACTTCCGCACCGTCGTGGGGGACGACGGAGCCGAGTTCGCCGCCGATCTCGAGTTCCGCTCGCTACGCGACTTCGATCCCAAGCAGATCCGCTCCCGCGAGCCAGGGAGGCGCAACGACCTGGCCGACCTCCAGAGCCGCATCGACATGCTGCACCGCATGCGCGAGCGCTTCAGCGTCCTAGCGGTGAAGCGCGCGTGGGAGAACGAGGTGCAGCGCCGCGAGATCATCGGCGCGGTGGCCGACTTCGAGGGCCAACTCCGCCTCATCGCCCAGGGAGGTGAACGATGAGCACGATCGAGACGCAGGTCCTCACCGCGCATGACATCATCGTGCACCGGCAGGCGGCGAAGGCGATCGAGGAGATTTTCAACGTCATCCACCCCGCGCCCCCGCGCACCGCACTCGCCGAGATCTTTTCGGCGGGGACGGCGGCGCAGTTCCTCGGCCGCGTCACCTCCTTCGGCGAGCTGCTGCGCGAGACGGACAGCCATGAGCAGGCGCTGGCCCGGCTGGACCGCGCCATCGAAGCCGCCGAGCGGGTTCGCGACCAGGTGCTGGCAGAGCTCTACGAACAGATCCGGCCCCTGGAGTGCAGCTACCGGCTGCTGAACCTGTTCTTCGACAACGCAGAAGTGCGCGACCAGGTGCAGCGGCCGCCGGTCGAGTTCTACCTCTTCAACGCGGACACCTCGGCCATCCGCAGCGACGCCGACTCGTCCACGATCGCGGCGGTCGACGAGTTCGTGCAGAGCCGTAACGACTCGTTCAACTTCCGCCAGTTCATCTGCAATCTGGTGGTCCCCGGCCATGTGCCGGACCGGGTGCGCGTGCGCCTGGAGGAGATCGCGAACCAGTGGGGGATGCTGCTGGTGGGCGACCTGCGCGACGAGCCCTCCTTCCGCGCCCTGAGCGACCAGTTCCGCACCGACGGCGGCGCCTACGAGTTCCTCAAGCGCGCCGAAGACCGCGCCGCCGCCGACGTGGTGGTGGCCGGGTGGGTGAAGCTGCGCGACCGCCACTGGTTCGAGGAAGGCGAGGGCGACGCCGACCTGTACGGGCCCGCATCGCTCCTCTTCGCCGGCGCGCTGGCGCGTACGGACCGCACCACGGGCGGCGGGATCGCGCAGGGGCCGGTGGGGATGATCTTCGGCCAGCTTCGCGGGGCCGAACGCGCCCGCATCGAGCCGCGCATCTCGCAGATGGAGCACCTGTCGATGGAGCGGCAGGTCATCAGCATCATCCGCAACGAGGACAACCAGCTCTGCTTCGTGGGGAGCCGCTCGCAGGCGCAGGACCCCAACGGCGTGCTCAAGTTCTTCACCTCGTACCGCGTGCTGCGCTACCTGGAGCGGCGTATCGCCGTGTACCTGCGCCGCGTGGCGGAGCAGCGGCTCACGCGCGACCTGGTGAAGGAGCAGGTGAGGAACCCCATCGAGGAGTTCCTGGACAGCGAGAAGCGCAAGGGGACGATCTACAACTTCGATCTCGACATCGACATGGACGAGGCGAAGTTCGCGCGCGGGGTGCTGGACATCAACCTGGAAGTGGTGCCGGTGGGGCCGGCCGAGCAGTTCGTCCTCAAGATCGACACGCCCCCTTTTCAGGACGCCAGGGAAGGCGTGCAGCAGTGACCGCGTCCGCGCTTCGGGTGCGCGTGCCGAAGCCCCGGCGACCACGCGGTGCGCGCGCGGCCGTCCGGCGGATGCTGGAGTGGCTGCGCGGCTGGGCCGGCGGATGACTTCGCCGGAACGAAGAAGCGGCGCACGAGGCGCCGCGAAACACGCCGGGGGGCGGAGCGCTCCCGGATAACCTCGACTTCAAAGGAGGAGCTCATGGCCGGTGCAGCCACGTACAAGCGCGTGATGGTGGAAATGGGAGGGCTGAAGTTCTTCCCCGTCGAGGCTCGCTACAGCCTGTCGCGCAGCGCCAACCAGGTGGGCCGCCGCATCGGCGACTCGCTGCAGGGGCGCGCCTTCATCTACTGCGACGCCCACGACACGTCGCGCCTCACGCAGGACGACGCCATCGAGCTGTGGAGGATGGCGACGGAAGCCAAGGATCCGCTCCACAAGGTGTCGATCACCTACTACTCGGAAGACGGCGACCGGGTGCTGTCGAACGTGGAGTTCATGGGGTGGATCAGCAACTTCGAGTTCTACAACCCGGCCATCGGCGGCGAGAGCCGCGGCGCCGGTATGGGCCACGGCGGCGCCCCCACGCCGGCACTCAACAGCCCGAACGGCTACAACAACCTGCTCTACCTGGAGATGGCGGTGGTGCTGGACGAAGCCAACGTCAGCAAGCACAAGTTCACCAAGTAACAGCGGCCTCACGCGGAGACGCGGAGACGCAGGGAGAGGGAAAAACAGCAAAAGCCTCACACAGAGGGCACAGAAGGAAAGCCACAGAGAAATACCTTATTTGCTGTTTTCTCTGTGGCTCTGTGTCTCTGTGTGAGCCATGCAGTTGCGGTTCTCTCCTGCGTCTCTGCGCCTCTGCGTGAGACTGCCTTTCCTGACCGATCTGAGGAAAATCGTGCGAACGCTCGCCCTGCCCCTACGCGTGAACCCTGATGGCAAGCTGGAGCGCGCGGACGCGGGCGACACGCTGATGGCGATGATCCGCGCGATGGTGGCGGCGTCGCCGGCGAGCGGGACGCGCTTCGGGGTCCACGAGGAGTTCCGGCGCGCCAACCCCGCGCTCCAGGACCAGCAGCGCCTGGCCGACGCGCTCAACGAGGCGCTGGCGGAGCTGGGGATCGACTGGGCGCGCGTCGTTGGCGTCCACACGGAGCCGGCGGAGAAGCCGTGGGAGCGGCGCTTCGGCATCACCCTGCGCGTCAACGGAAGAGAGCAGGCCGTGCACGGCAGCGTCGCGGCGTAGAATTCCACCTGACAGGAGAACCATGCGTGTGGACGTGACGGTGGAGGTCGGCGAGCTGCGGCTGCGCAACGGCGAGATCGCGCACCTGGAGCTGCACCAGGAGCTCGGCGCGCACCATCTCTGCTCGCTGGAGTTCACTCGCGACGAGGCCACCGACCTCCTCCTGGAGCGCCTCCTGGACGTCCCCGTCACAGTCACCCTGGCGGACGAGACCGGCGAGCACGCGGCCTTCACCGGCCAGGTGATCGGCGGCACACAGGGGCACCTCCTCAACGCCGGCTCGCGCTTCCGCCTGGAGGCCGCCTCCAAGTCCATCGCCATGCAGATGCACCGCGACATGGACGTCTTCGAGAACATGGCCTACACCGACGTCGCGCGCCGGCTCGCCTCCGACGCCGGGCTGCAGCTCACCATGGGCGAGGCGAAGGCGGGCGAGCGCTACCCGTACCTCCAGCAGAGCGGCGAGACGGACTGGGAGTTCCTCGTCCGCATCGCCGACGAGAACGGATGCTGGGTGCGCCCCGCCGCGGCCGGCCTGGAGCTGCGCTCCGGCTTCGACGACCAGGCGTGGGAGCTCCTCTGGGGCGCCAACCTCCTCGCGCTCTCCACCCGCTGCCGGCTGGCGAATCCGGGCTACAAGGGCGCGGTTTATCAGGTGGATGAGAAGCGCGAGCACCGCTTCCATGCCGTGCGCTCCGCCCCCGCGCTCCTGGGCGGCGCCACCGCGCTGGTCAACGCCGCCACGCGCGCATCGCACACCTTTGCCAGCGGCGG
>DASVVI010000382.1:0-3443 GCA_036386635.1 Longimicrobium sp. | reverse complement strand
AGGAGCTGGCGCAGGACGGCCATAGTGTCGTCCACCGTGCCGTCCTCATGCGGCGGGAGGTGCCGGCGCAGGGTGGCCTCCACCAGCTCGCGGAGGATCTGGTACTCGCGGTGGAGCGCGGCGCGCGACCAGCCCAGCCGCGACCGCTGCCGCCCGTGCCGGTCGAACACCACGCGCTGGATGTCCGTGCCGTCGCGCAGCAGGGCGAGCTCGCCGCCGCCCTCGCCCAGCGCCAGCAATGCCAGCCCGGCTTCCATCAGCGCGGTGGCCATGTGGTCCTCCAGGTGGGCGCGGTCCAGGTCGTGGGCCGCGGACAGGGCGGGGTCCGCGCGCAGGCGGGCGCCCCACTCCTCCGCGACGTCGTCCGCGCGGCGCGCCAGCATGCGGCCGACCTCGGCGAGGCGCGGGACCGCGCGAGTGGTGGCGGGCGCGGCGCGCGGGCGCTCCTCTCCGGCCGCCGGCTCCGAGTCCGCGGGGAGCCAGAGGGTGAAGCAGGAGCCCTGGCCGGGGCGGCTCTGGAGGGTCACGTCGCCCGCCATCAGGCGCGCCAGCCTGCGGCTGATGGAGAGCCCCAGCCCCGTGCCGCCGCTCTCGCGCGTGTAGCCGCCGTCCACCTGGAAGAAGGGCTGGAAGATCTCCTCCTGGTACTCCGGGGCGATCCCGATCCCGCTGTCCTCCACCTGCACGCTCAGCCATCTTCCGGCGCCGCGCGCCTGCATGCGTGGGTCCGGCTGGTCCGTGATGCCGCACGACACCCGCACGCCGCCGCCGCGCGGGGTGAACTTGATGGCGTTGGTGAGCAGGTTTGCCAGGATCTGCTGCACGCGCTCGGGGTCGCCCCAGTACGCCGCGTCCGTGTCCGGATCCACCTCGTTGCGCACCGCGACTCCCGCCCGCGACGCCTGCGGCAGCACGAGCCCCAGCGCGCCGTCCAGCGCCTCGGCCAGCGCGGACCGCTCGCGCACCACGCGCAGCTGGCCGGACTCCACCTTGGCCAGGTCCAGGATCTCGTTGACCAGCGAGAGCAGGTGCTGGCTGCTCGCCTTGATGCGGTCCAGGTGGGCCCGCTGCGGCTCGGTGAGCGGGCCCGCAATCCCCATCTCCAGCAGGTCGGTGTAGCCCATCACCGCGTTGATGGGGGTGCGCAGCTCGTGGCTCATGTTGGCCAGGAACTGCGACTTGGCGCGGTTCGCCTCCTCCGCGTCCGCGGTCGCCTGCTCGGCCTCGGCGGTGCGGGCGGTGAGCTCGGCGTTCGCCTGCTGCAGCTCCGAGACGGCGATCTCCAGCTCCGCCTGCGTCTCCTGGAGCTCGGCGGCCTGGGTCTGCAGCGCACCGGTCTGCGTCTCCAGCTCCACCGCCTGGTCCTCGGCCCTGGCCCGCGCCTCCACCGCGTCGGCGAGGGCGCGGTCGCGTGCGGCCTCGGCCTCCTTGCGTACGATGAACTGGCCGATCTCGCTCCCCATCGCCTCCATGGTGCGGAGCATGGACTCGTCCGGGATCTCCGCGTCGCGCGCAAAGAACTCGATGACGCCCAGCGTGCGGCCGGCGCCGGTGATGGGAAAGGCGAACCCGGTGCGCAGCCCCGCCTCGGCGGCCAGGCGGGCGCGGGGGAAGTTGTGCTCGTTCGAGATCTCCTGGATCCAGACGGCTTCGCCCCGCTCCCACACGCGGCCGGGGAGCCCCTCGCCCGGGCGGAGGACGACGGCGCGGCTGGCCTCCTCGAACCGCTCGCCGTCCACCGCGGGCCCGCGCCAGCCGGCCACGAAGCAGAGCACATCCGCCTCGACGCGCCACAGCACGCCGAGGTCCCAGCGCAGCATCTCGCCCATCGTGCGCAGGATGCCGGGCGCGGCGTCATCCACCCCCGCGGCCCCGGCCAGCACGCGGGTGACGGCGTGCTCCGTGAGCCGGCGCGCCTCCTCGCGCTTCCTGCGCGAGATGTCGTGGATGAAGCCGGCGAAGACGTGCCGCCCCTCGTGGACGTACTCCCCGAAGGCGATCTCGATTGCGACTTCGCGCCCGCTCCGGGTGAGCCCGGGAAGCTCCAGGCCGCTCCACGGGATGTTGCGCCGTCCCGTGGCCAGGTAGCGCTGCATCCCCTTGTTGTGCGCGTCGCGGAACCGCTCGGGCACCAGGATGGAGAGCGGCTCCCCCATCAGCTCCCCGTCCGCGTAGCCGAAGATCCGCTCCATGGCGGGGTTCGTCGAGACGATGATCCCCGTGTCGTCCATCACCACGATGCCGTCCGGGTTCACCTCGGTGAGGGTGCGGAAGCGCGCCTCGCTCTCGCGGTGATCGGAGCGCAGCCGGTTCTCGATGTCCGCCACGGCCAGCGCGGCCAGGTCGCGCAGGATCTCCACCTCGCCGTCGGTCCAATCGCGCACCGCGAAGTCCATCACGCACAGCGCGCCCAGCGTGTGCCCGGCCGCGGTGGTGAGCGGCACCGCGGCGTACGCGGCGACCTCGTTCTCGCGGCTCTCCCCCGAGCGCGTGTCGCCCAGCACCAGCGCCTCGCCCATGACGGCGACGTGCTGGCAGAGCGAGTCGTCGAGCACCACCGCGTCGCTTTCATCGCCGAAGCTGCCGCGGGGGAGCTGCCGGTCGTCCTCGACGAGGTTCACCTGCGCGACGGGCGCGTGCAGGGCGTGTGCGGCCGCGCGCGCCAGCCGGTCGAACAGCTCCACCCGCTCCTCCTCCAGCAGCCCGGTGGCGCGCAGCACGGCAAGCCGCTCCGGATCGCGGAGGCGGGCCGGGGAGCCGGGGGGTGTCAGAGGGGGTCGCGTTTGAGTCACGGGATTCACCAGGCCAGCGCGAGGTCGGGCCGAAACATCCTATCAAGCGCAAGGGCCGTGCGCGCGGAGAAGATCCTCAACCGCGCGTCACACAGAGACACAGAGATGACGGCAAGAGAAGAAGAAACGCGGGATGTTCCTCTGTGCCCTTTCCGTGCCCCTCTGCGGCTCTGTGTGAAGCGGCGGTTCAGGGGAGTGGGCGCGCTGCGGTGGTGGTGGGAACGTAGATCAACGCATCGAACTCCGCCGCCACGCGTGTGGGGCGGTAGCCGTAGTCCACTGCCCTGCCGCCGATGCCCAGGAACGGGCGGGGCTCCGCGAGCCATCGTCCCCCGGCGGCATCCGAAGCTCCGCGCAGGTCCACGAGGGTGAGTGGCGCACCGAACGAGAACAGCTCGGCGGCCATGCTCCCCGCCGGCGGCGGCACCGGCGCGATGCGGAAGACGCCGTTCTGCCGCGTCCGTGTGTCGCGCCCCCAGCTGCTGAACGCGCTGTATTCCCCCTGCGCCGTGGTGAAGCCGAACACGCGCACCTGCCCGGGGAGCAGGCGTTCGAGGTAGGTGCCCATCGATTCCGGGGCGCGGGAGACGTGGCTGTTGTGCGCCCAGACCACCGCGCGCGTGCCCGCCGAGCGCTGCGCCAGCGCCCAGC
>DASVVI010000381.1:0-2455 GCA_036386635.1 Longimicrobium sp. | reverse complement strand
GCCGCGCCGCCCGCCCGCGCCGAAAGCGGCCGAGCCCGCATCGAAGGCGCCCGTGCGGCCCGCGGCAACGCCCGCTCGTCCGACGCCCGCGCGCCCCAACGCAACCCCGCGCCCGGGAAGCGCGTCCAACAGGGAGGCGGCGAAGTCGGGCGCGCGCACCACGACGCCGGCTGCGGGCGGAACCAGCACGGGCGCCGGGAGCGGACCGCGCAGCGCGGGCACCGGCACGCGCGGCGCAGCCACGGGGCGCAACCCGCAGCCGAATTCACCCGGTGGCGAGGGGGTGAACATCCGCACCGCGGGCATCCGCTGCCCGTCGCCGGACTACTGCAACAACATCCCGCGCCAGGTGCGGCGCTTCTTCCGCCGCCCGGAGGGGAACACCGGCGCTGCGGACGTGTGCTTCACCGTGTTCCGCGACGGGACGGTGGACGACGTGCACGTGGAGCGGCAGCGCGGGGGCGGCATCGCCTTCCAGATGGCGCTGATCGAGTCCGTGGAGCAGGCCGCCCTCCGCAAGGCATTCGGGCCCATCCCCGCCGAGTTCAACCGCGAGTCGCTCCCGCTCTGCGTGGAGATGGCTCCCAACGCCCAGTGATCGCGTGATCCGCATCCGCCACATCGCACTCCCCGCGCTCGCCCTGGCGCTCGCGGCCCCGGCCGCCGCGCAGGACACCACCACCGTCGTGCGGCTGCGCGCCACCTACGAGGTCGGCAACCTGTCCGGCTTCGTCGTGCTCCCCTTCGGCGGCGGCGGCGACCTGGCCGAGGCCGCCGCGGAATCGGGCGAGATCGTGCGGCGCGACCTGGACTTCAGCGACCAGTTCAAGCTGGCGGCGGCCACCGGCGCCCGCGCGGGCGACCCGGTGAACGTCGCCCTCTGGCGCGAGCGCGGCGCGGACTGGGTGCTCTCCGGCACCCTCGCCCCGCGCGCCGGGGGGAGCACGCTGCGCCTCACCCTCCACGACGCCGTCTACGGACAGACCAAGGGCGAAGGGAGCTTCGACCTGCCGGCCGCGAGCGACCGCCGCTTCCGCATGGCGGTGCACGCCGCCGCCGACGCCGCGGTGCGCTGGGCCACCGGCGAGCCGGGGATCGCGGCGACGCGCATCGCCTTCGTGACGCAGGGGCGCGGCTCCAAGGAGATCTACCTGGTCGACTCGGACGGCGAGAACGTCACGCGGCTGACCTCGGACGGCTCGCTGGCCCTCTCGCCCGCGTGGTCGCCGGACGGCGGGCGGATCGCCTACACCTCGTATCGCGGCGGAATGCCGGCGCTGTACGAGCGCAACCTGGCCAGCGGCGCGGACCGCGTGCTTTCGAATCGCGAGGGGCTCAACATTACCCCGTCGTACGCGCCGGATGGCCGCACCGTCGCCTTCGCGGCCTCGGCGGGGGGGAACACGGAGATCGCCACCGTCGGCGCATCCGGCTTCCGCCAGCAGACCACCGGGCGCCGCTCGGACTCGCTCTCCCCCTCGTTCTCGCCGGACGGCGCGCGCATCGCCTTCGTCAGCGACCGGCTGGGTGAGCCGCAGATCTACGTGATGAGCGCCAACGGCGGAGAGGCGCGGCTGGTCTCCGACTACACCTACGGCAACCGCGGCTACAGCACCTCGCCGGACTGGGCGCCGGTCGGCAACCGCATCGCCTTCCACACGCGCGTGGGCGGCGTGCACCAGATCGCGATGGTGGAGGCCAACGGGAACCGCCCGCGCCTGCTGACCAGCGGCGGCCGCAACGAGGACCCGAGCTGGGCCCCCGATGGCCGCCACCTCGTCTTCTCCTCTCCCGACCGCGACGGGGGTGGGCTCTTCGTGCTCGACACCAAGACGGGCCGCGTGCGGAAGCTCCTCGCCGGGCGCGGGCACGGGCTGCCGGACTGGTCGCCGGTGCTGATGCGCGCGGGCGGGCAGTGAGGAGTCCGGCGGTTGAAACCGCTGCAACGACGGCGGGAAGTCCGCCTCCGCGGACTCCGGCAATGAGCGTTCGGCCCATGCGCGGAGTCTCCGAAGGGAGACTTCCCGCGGTCGTTGCCGCGACTTCAGTCGCCGGCTCGTGAGCGGATCTGGCACCGGCCCGCGCTGGAGCGCGCGCCTGCTCTGGGGTGCGTACGGGCTGCTAGCCGGCTTCGCGACGGGAATCCTCGCGTCGCTCGTGGTGCTGAGCTGGGCCGGGCCGCTGATCGCGCAGTTCGTGTTCCGCCTATGCGCCTACGGCTTCATCCTCGCCGGGCTGGACTACGGCGGCGAGCGGCGGCGGTGGAAGCGGGCGCTGCTGCGCGGCTTCGGGCTGGGCGCCGCCATCGCGCTCCTCCGCGTCGCGCTCTCCATCCTCTAGCGCCGGACGGCGCGCCGCCCCAACGTATCCCCTCGCGCGGCCCACACCGGCCGCGACGCACGCCATTCGTACCAGGAGATCCCGTACATGAAGCTTCGCCACGCCGCGGCTCTCG
>DASVVI010000380.1:0-3331 GCA_036386635.1 Longimicrobium sp. | reverse complement strand
CCGGTGGTGGACGCCGTGTACGCGTCGTGCGCCATCCCCATCTACTTCCCCCCCGCCCGCATCGGCGGCGACGTGCTGGTGGACGGCGGGGTGCTGGACGTGCTCCCCGTGCGCCAGGCCGCCGCGTGGGGCGCCGCCCGCATCATCGCCGTCGACGTCGGCTCGGAGATGACACCGCCGGCCGAGAAGTACTTCGAGCGCGGCATGGTGGCCATCCACGAGCGCGTCCTGACGCTCAACCTGCAGGAGCAGCGGAAGCGCTGCCTGGACGGCTGGCAGGGTCCGCCGGTGGTCTACATCCGCCCGCGCATCGGCCACCTGGGCGGCTGGGACTTCGGCCGCACGCAGTACTTCCTGGAGGAAGGCTACCGCGCCGCCCGCGAAGCTCTCAAGGCGGCCGACGCGGCATAGTTTAGTCTCCCGCTGGCAGCTTCCAAGCGCGTAAAAGCGGTAGGAACTGCACCTTAGGCTGCGCGGTATTCTATAGCGTACGGAACACCCGCCACCAAGGAGCTTTCCGATGCTGAAGAACGAGGCAACTCCCGCTCTCCCGGACCTGGGCAACCTGCCCCCAGACGTCCAGGCATTCATCACAAGTCTCGCTGAGGACGGGATCACGGTCTGGCCGATGAGGCCGGCCCCCAATCGTCCTCTCCCCGAGCCGCTGCGTGCCAACACCTCACTCTCCGCTGCGGTGCTCGAGGAACGCGACGAGTACGAGTGATGAAGTACTCTACCACACACCACCAAGGAGCTGCGATGCTGAAGAAGCGAATGCATGTAGAGGTTCCTGATCTCACAGACGTGTCCCCGGATCTCCGCGGGCTAATCGAGCGGCTTGCCGAAAAGGGAATTACGGCTTGGCCCTCGAAGGTGAAGCCAGGCGACCCGTTACCGGAGCCCCTCAGATTGAACACCTCGCTCAGTGACGCCATCATCGAAGAGCGGGACGAGTACGGACGGTGAAGTACTACTATTTCGACGCGAGCGTGCTCGTGAAGGCGTATCTCTGGGAAGTCGGCACCGAGGATGTACGAGAGGTGTTGCGCGACGTGCGAACCGCACCGCCGAGTTCCACGGTGGTGACCTCCAGCATCGCGTTTGTCGAAGCCGTCTCTGCAGTTTCGCGGCGCGCCTTCGCGGGTGAGATCACGGCGGATGAAGCGAAAGATGTGTGGCAGCGCCTGCTCTCGGATTTTGGTGAGTATACGGTGGTGGAGCCGGAGTTGGCCTTGTTACAGGGCGCTGCCGGTCTAACGCGTAGGCATCGTCTGCGCGCGCTCGACGCAATTCATCTCGCAACGGGGCTCACTGTTCGTGCGGACATTCCTGTCGGTGCCGACTTCCGGTTCGCCTCCACGGACCGGCGGTTGAACGTCGCGGCGACGGCGGAGCTGTTCGACGTGTTCAATCCGGACAGCCCGGTTCCGCCCGGCACCTCCACGCCCGTCACTCCGTCCGAATAGCCGCTCGGCAACCCGCCGGAAGTCGTGCATCAATCGGAGAATCCCGTGCAATCTCTCCCTCGCGCCCGGCGTCCGGCCCGGAGCGTGCGGCTAGGGGCAGGTTCGCGACGATTCCCGGATGCCCGCTTCCAGCTCGATGGACGACAGAGACCCCGCAGCGTATCACGATTGGGAAGCGCGCCTGGCCCCGGTGCCGCCACGCGAGCGCCCGGTGCCCCTTCGCGTTCCCATGCCGCTCGACTCCACGCGCGCCGGGCAGGCGCGGCGGATCGCGTTCCTGCGCGGGCGCGGGGTGGAGGTGCCGCACCTGGAGGGGCGCGGCGGGCCGCCCGACCCGGAGGCGCTGCGCGGCAACGTGGAGCACTTCATGGGGATGGCGCAGCTGCCGGTAGGGCTGATCGGGCCGTTGCGAGTGAACGGGCTGCACCTGCGCGAGGACGTGTTCGTGCCGCTCGCCACCTCCGAGGGAGCGCTGGTGGCGAGCTACGACCGCGGCGCGCGCATCCTGTCGCGGGCCGGGGGCGCGGTGTGCATGCTGGTGGAGGAGGAGGTGCAGCGCGCGCCCGCCTTTGCCTTCGCCACGCTGGCGCAGGCGGCCTGGTTCGCGGAGTGGGCCACGGATCGGGTGGATCTCTTTCGCGAGATCGCCGCGCGCGAGTCGCGCTACGGGCGGCTGGTGTGGATGCGCGCCCACCTGGAGGCGAACCACGTCTACCTGATGTTCTCCTTCCGCACCGGCGACGCGGCGGGGCAGAACATGGTCACCTTTGCGACGGCCGCCATCTGCCGCGAGATCCTGGAGCGGACTCCCGTGCGGCCGGAGTACTGGTTCGTGGAGTCCAACCTCTCCGGCGACAAGAAGGCATCCGCCGCGCGCTTCCTCAACACGCGCGGGCGCAGGGTGACCGCCGAGGCGCTCCTCCCGCGAACGCTGGTGACGCGCGGCCTTCGCGCCACCCCCGAGCGCATGTGCGACTGCTGGCGCATGGGGTTGCTGGGCGGAGTGCAGACCGGGGCGATGGGGGCCAGCAGCCACGTGGCCAACGCGCTCGCCGCGCTCTTTGTGGCGTGCGGGCAGGACGTGGCGTGTGTGGCGGAAGCCAGCCTGGCCGTGCTGCGCATGGAGGTGCGCGACGGCGACCTGTACGTCGCGCTCACCCTTCCCAACCTGATCGTGGGGACCGTCGGCGGCGGCACGCGGCTCCCCACGGCGCGCGAGTGCCTGGCGATCCTGGACTGCGTGGGGGCGGGGAAGGCGGGGCGCTTCGCGGAGATCTGCGCGGCGGTGGCGCTGGCGGGGGAGGTGTCGATCGTGGGTGCGCTGGCCGCGGGGGAGTTCGCGGCGGCGCATCAGCGGCTGGGGCGCTGGCCGGTGGGGTAACGGCGGGTCTCACGCGGAGGCGCAGAGGCGCAGTGAGAACGGTGGAGGCAGGTTTCTCGTTGCCGCCGCGCGACTTGTGAGTTTTGTCGTGATGGGTCAGGCTACCCATTCGCGAGCTGGACGGCAGAGGTAGAATCGACGTAAACGCCAAACCGATTCTTCTTTTGCCGCTCCGGAGGGCCTCCATGTCCAGCACGCCGCTCTCTTCCCCGCAGATGGTCCTCGACAGCCGGATGAGCTACACGAGCTGGATCCCGGCCGATCCGGACGCCTGCGCGCGGCTCCTTCCGCGGGCGCTGCGGCCGGCCAGGAATCGCGCGGTGTACATGAACCAGTACGTCGTGGACTCGGCGGAGCAGACCACGGGATTCGGGGCGTACTCGCTCACCTACCTGGGGCTGGACCTGGACGGCCTCTTCGCTCCCGACAACGTGACCCCCGCTCGCTTCTTCACCCACTACCTCAACTCGTCGGAGCGGGTGCG
>DASVVI010000379.1:0-10171 GCA_036386635.1 Longimicrobium sp. | reverse complement strand
CGCACGATGCGTTTCAACTCGCGTGGGTGCGCACCGGAATGGGGCGGGTGTACTGCCGTGGTGCGGTCCACGACGCCGCGGCGGGCGCAGTGGTGGCCGTGCCGGCGGGCGAGATGCACCACGGGCACTCCGTGGGCGCGGGCGGGTGGTCGTACCTGCTGATGGACGTGCGCGGAGATGCGCTCGCCCGCGTGGCGGAGGAGGCCGGGCGCGCGGCGGTCGAGCCCTCGTGGGTGGTGAGCCGCGACGCGGGGCTCTCCGCCTCCATCGCGCGCTGGGCCCGCTGCGGCGACCCGGGGCTGGAGGGCGACACCGTGCGCTGGGCCGCCCTCGTCGCGCTGGTGTGCCGCGGCGAAGTGCGCGTGGGAAGCGAGCCGGCGGCGGTACGGCGGGCCGTCGCCTTCCTGGAGGCGCACTACGCCGAAGCCGTCCCGCTGGAGCGCCTCGCCGGGGTTGCCGGGGTGAGCCGCTTTCACCTGGTGCGCGCCTTCAAGCGGCAGGTGGGGCTGCCGCCACACGCGTACCAGACGCAGCTCCGCGTCGCGCACGCCATGCGGATGCTGAGGGGCGGGTGGAGCATCTCGCGCGCGGCCTTCGCCACCGGATTCGCGGCGCAGAGCCACCTCCACCGGCACTTCAAGCGCGTGCTGGGGATCACGCCGGGGCAGTACGCCGCCCGCGCAAGAACGTTGAAGAGCCCGCGCTGATCCCGCCGTACCATGAAGGCGTCCCGCGAACCGTCCCGGTTCGCACCCCAAGCTCCACCGCTGGAGGACGCCCGTGAGATCCCTTCCCCTGGTGCTCGCCGCCCTCGTGCTGGCCGCCTGCGCCGACCATCCCACCGCCCCCGAGCCCGCGCCGCTCGGCACCCACACCGTCCGCGACCCGGTGGCGGGCGTGGCGATCGACGTCCCCGCCGAGTGGCGCGTGCAGACTGATCCGGTGCTCTTCAACACCTACGGCTTCGCCCTCTTCAACCCCGATGGCGAGCAGACGGGCGGCCACGAGCGCTCCCCGGTGATGCGCGTGGCGCTGGCCTACGAGACGCGCCCCGAGCAGATCGAAGGCCTCGTCGCCACGCTGATGGAGCGCAACCGCGACCTCGCCCTCACCCGCGGCGAGGTGCTGGTGGGCGGGCGGAAGGGCATCGTGGTGAGCGGGCTTCCCGGCACCGATTCGTATTCGCTGGTCTACGTGGCGGCCGGGGAGCGCGTCTACCGCATCGGCCTGTGGACGACGGAGCGCGGGCTGGACGCGCGCGCCCGCATGCTCCTCCAGAACCTGCGCCTGGAGACGCCCACCCGCTCCATCCGCTCGCTGAACCTCGTCCCTGTGCGCGATGCGATGAACGCCGCGCCGCCCCCCGAGGTGCTGCTGGAGAGCTCGCGCGCCAACGCCGCCCGCATCGCCGCCGCATCCGATGAGGGCGGAATCGCGCCGCTGGCCGAGTACGCCGCCCCCGCGCAGGTCCGCGCCAGCGCACAGGCATGCGAGTTCGGGCAGCCGTCCGGCTTCTTCTGGCAGACGGTGTGGGACGCCACCAACAGGTTCTACAGCGGCTACACCACCACGTACTCCGGCACCTACTACAACATGCGCCCCGGCGACCCCGGCTGGAGCGCCATGAGCGGCAACTACGGGAGCTGGTGGGGGCAGAACTACCACATCTACAAGTGCTACACGGACCGCCTCAACCAGTACTACGCCAACGACTGGCCCGCCCACAAGAACGCGAACGTCTACTCCGCCATCCAGGGGACGGTGGAGTGGGCGGGGTGGGACTACTACGACAGCGAGGGCTACTACACGCTGGGCAACTACGTGGTGGTGCGCAACGGCGCCTACCGCGCCCTGATGGCGCACATGACCAGCCTCGCCGTCTCGCGCGGCGCGTCGGTGGGGATGAACACCATCATCGGCTACGCCGGCAAGACGGGCGGCCCCTGGGACGAGCACGTGCACTCGCGCGTGGCCTACGGCGAGTCGCTCACCTACAACGGCCAGCCGTACGGCGGCAACACGGTATGGCCCACCAAGCTCCGCTGCGTCTCCTGCCGCGCCAACGACCCCGGCGACATCTACGGCAACGGCGACGGCCAGTTCGACCTCAAGGACGCGTCAGGCGCGAAGTTCTACACCCGGTTCTACCATGGGCGGTGGATGCGGGGGTAGGACGAAAGCGTGCGAGTTGGCCGAATACGTGCTGTGGCCATCGTGATGGCGGAGGGTCGCGGATACGGATCTACCGTGGAGGCCGCTCCGCTCGCACAGAGGAGGCTGCATGGCGAAGGCGACGAAAGGTGGACAGGGAGGGGCAGCGAAGCCGGACCGCGGTGGGAGTCAACCCGAGCTCTCACCGAACGACGATCGGAGTAACGTCAAGAACGACAACAATCCGGCGCACGCCGCTGATAAGGCGAACCAGGCGGCGCAGAAGCGTGGCGGCTGATCGCGCGCGAACACGGAGGGCCGCGGACATTCGTCGCGCCCCTCCACGTGTGGAGCCCACTCCGGACTCCATCAGATGCGACCAGCTCAATTGTTGCGACAGCGACGCAACAATTTCCCTCGGCCGGGAAGTCGGCGGCAAAGCGAGTTATGCGGTAAGATGAGAAAGGGCAGGGTGCCTCGTGAGGTGCCCTGCCTTTGGTGCTTGAACCAACGCCGCCGCGACCTCTCACCGCTTCCACGCCTGATACTGCCGCCGCGCCGCGATCTCCTCGCGAGTCAGCGGGCCGGGGGCGGGGACGATGAGCACCTGGCCCGGCACGATCCGTGAGGATGTGGCGGTTGGCGAGCCAGAGGCGCGGCCAGAACGCACCGTCGCGGTAGGTGAGGTACGCGATGTCGACCAGGCTGCGGTCGCCGGGCTGCACCGTGTAGGTGGTGTGCGGCCAGTCGGAGAAGCCTGAGGAGCCGATCTCCGCGCGCGGGGCGGGAGGTGCGGGGGCGCGCGTTGCGGTACGCGGCGCGGGTGCCGGCGGTGCGGGCCTCGGTGCAGGACGCGGGGCGGCGGCTGCGCGCGCTCGGGTGGCGGGCGCAACCGGCGGCGATGCAGGTGGCGCGGGCGAGGCGGGACGCTCGGGGGTCCGCGCGGCGACGGGCGGGGGCGTGGGAGGCGCAGGGCACACGGGGGCGGGGGCACGCTCGGCCACGCGCGGGGCGGCGGCTATGGGCGCGGAGGCCACGCGCGGCGCGGCGACAGGCGCGGGAGCCTGGGTGGGGTTGGCTCCGGCGCGCACCTCGCCGCCGGCGATGATGCGCACGGGGCGGAAGCGGGGGAGGACGCGCAGAGTGACCTCGGGGGCAGCGCCGCCGGGCACGTCCAGCACCAGCGAGTCGCGCTCCAGGCGGTGGTGGGCGGGGAGCTCCGCGCGCTCCACCGTGAGCGTCCAGCGGCCGGGGCGCAGGTCGGCGACCTCGAAACGGCCGGCGGCGTCCGTCACGCGGCGGTGCGTCTCGTCCGCGGAGGCGAGGACGACGACGGCGTCGCGCAGGCCGCCGCTCTCCACGGTGGGCGGCGGGTCTGATCCAGGGGCGGCGCCCTCCACGAAGTCGAAGACGCGGATGGTGCCGCGCAGGCGCGTGGCGCGGACGAGCGACACGTCGACCCGCGCCGTACGGCCCCCGCGCACCTGCACCTCCGCGGGGACGGGGCGCAGGGGGACGCGCTCCAGCCCCGCCGCCAGCCGGTCGATCTCCAGCGGAAGGGTGCCGGGGGCGACGCCGTCGAAGCTCCACGCGCCGCCCCGGTCCGTGAGCACCACCTGACGCCCCAGGCGCACGGGGATGCCGGCCACGCCGCGCCCGCTCTCCGCATCGAAGACGCGCCCCGCCACGCGCCCGCTCTCGCCACCGCGCGCGACGGGGACGCCGACGGGGATCACGTAGTCCAGCAGGAGGCGGGGCCCGCCCTCCGCGCCCTCGCCGGCCCAGCGGGCGCGCGCCACCACCCGGTGCCCGCGCGGAAGGTCCTGCCACACGCCCAGCTCCGCGTTCCCGGTGCGCCACGGCCGGTCGCCGCGGCTCGCCTGCAGCGACGTCTGGATGCGGGTGGAGGTGGTGGGGCGCAGCGTCGCGAAGAGGCTCGCCAGCAGCGCGGCGCGGTCGGGGAAGAGCGCGTCGCGCGTGGAGTGCTCCACCCAGGCGGAGAGCGACTGGCGCCGGTAGTCCACACCGCCATGCGCGGCCAGGCGCCGAAACGGGGCCGTCGCGAGGGGCCCCTCGACGCTTCCCAACTCCGCGCGCGGCGAGAACCAGAGCGGTCCGGCGCGGTACGTCCCCCGCACTGCGACCGTCTCGGTGAGCTCGTCGTCGCCGCGGCGCTCCTGGCGGTACTCGGCGGTGAGCAGGCTGCCGTACCCGATGCTCCCCGCCAGCAGGTCGCGCGACGAGGCGCCGGGGAAGGCAGAGAGCGGGGTGTCGTCGCGGAAGCGCACCGCCGTCCCGCTCAGGTGCAGGGCGCCGGCGGGGCGCAGGGTGAACCCGGACTCGTCCATCCGCTCGCCCGCAAAGGGGGCGGGGTAGGCGGCGCCAGCCATCATGTGGCGGATGAAAAGCGAGGCGCGGGCGGCGCTCCCCGTCAGCAGGACCGAGTGCGCCGCGCCGGAGCCCGCGGGGCCGCTCCCGCTCCCGAGCTCCGCATCGAGCGCGAGCTGGCGCAGCGGCGTGATTTGGAGGCGCGCGGAGGTGAGCGTCCCGGCATCGCGGCCGGTGCGCGACAGGTAGTGCGCGCCCAGCGATCCCATGCGCCCCATCCCCAGCCGCGCGTGCCCGCCGCGCTCCTCTCCGGGAGCGCTGCGATCGCGCACCACGAAGCCACCGGCCTCCATCCTCCCCATCGCCACCGTGCCCCCCGCGCCGACGCCGAAGCGCCCCGGCTGCGTGAGCGGCGACAGCGCGTACACCCCGTCGCCGAGCCGCACGTCCACGCCGCGGCCGGTGAAGCGGAGGCGGTACTCGGCCGCATCGCCAAGCAGCGACCCCTGCGCATCGGCGGGGCGGAAGAGGAAGTCCACGCGCGAAGTCCCGCCGCGCACCAGCGTGCCTGAGCCGGAGACGGCGGGGACCGGCGCGCCGCCCGCGCCGTTGCGGATCCGCACCTCCACCGGAAAGCGCGCCCGCGCCACCCCGCTTCCGCCGCGCCCCACGATGTCCACCACCGAAGCCGCCGACGCGGTGGCCGCGCTGTCGCCGGTGGAGCGTGCGCGCACCTCCAGGCGGTGGGGGAGGGAAGCGGAGGATGCGCGCGGCGTCGATACCCGCACCGCCACGGACCTCGCCTCGCCCGGCGCGAGCAGGAGGCGGGCGGAGTCGATGCGCGCCTCCACGCCGTGGCTGCTCGCCAGGCGGAGCGCGACGGTCTCGGGGGCGTTGCCGCGGTTCTCGATGGCGAAGCGGGCGACGTACGGCTCCCCGGCCACGGCGAAGCGCGGCGCCTCCGCCACCCGCACCGCCAGCGCGTGCCGCTCCGCCACCACCACGCGCACGGAATCGCTCCCCGCGGTGCCATCACCGGGGGAGCGGACGCTGAGCTTCACGAAGTAGCTCCCCGCCCGCGCATCGCGCGGCACGGCGAAGCCCACCAGGCGCACGGCGCGCGCACCCGGCGCCAGCTCCGCATCCCCCTCCGGCGCGACGGGCGCCCACCCGCGAGGGAGCGCCGCGCGGGGCTGCACCACCACGCCCCTCGCCCCCGCGTTGCTCACGCGAAACACCGCCGTCGCGGACTGGCCGGGGCTCACGCGGAGCGGCGCGCCGTCCCGCCGCTCCACCGCCACCTGGGCGTGCGCGTGGCCGGATGCGAGCGCCGCGGCCGCCAGGAGCGCGGCCGCGGCGAGGGGGCGGGGGAGAGGCACGGTGCTAGAAAGTGACCTTGTAGCGCGCGCCGAAGACCGCGTCCTCGCCCGCATCGGCCACCACCAGCGCATCGTAGCTCCCGGCGGGGATGCGACCCAGGTCGAAGCGCTGGCGCACCGACGTCCCCGGGTACACCAGCCCGCGCTCGCTCTCCACCCGCCCGGCCGGGGCGCCGTCGGCGGTGAACAGCTCCAGGCGCAGGGTGGGGCGGTACGCGCGGTCGCCGGTGTTGGAGACGTCCACCTCCAGCATCTTCGCGCCCCCCGCCGCCACCGTCGCGCGCGGCGGCGCGAAGGCGAGGGTGCGCTCCCCCCCGTCCGCCAGGTGCGTCACCACCTGCACGCCGAAGCGGGTGACCGTCTGGATCGACACCTCGCGCCTGCGGCCGGAGGGGCGCTGGGCGGACTCGGCGGAGCCGGCGGCGATCGGCTCCATCATCAGCAGGCTCCAGAACGAGCCGCGCGGGCCGCCGGCGGGCGCGGCGGGCACGGCAACGCGAAAGCTCACCATCCCCTCGCCGCCGGGGGCGAGGGTGAAGCGGGCGGGGCTCACCGAGAGCCAGCGGGCGTTGGAGCGCGGTGTGCTTCCCGGGTCGCCGTACTCGGTGCGCCCGTCGGCGTGGAACCCGTAGTCCGTCTGGTAGACTTTGATCTCCTGCGCGACGCCGGTGGTGTTCCGCACGCGGATGGTGCCCTCGTAGCTCTCCCCCGCGGCGGCGCTCCGCTCTTCGACGGTGCTGCTGAGCACGGCGATCTGCGCGCCGGCGTGGCGGCCTCCGGATAGGGTGATGCCCAGGCCGAGGAGTACGAGGCTTCGCTTGATCATCTGGAATGCTTCGGTGGAAGGGTTCAGCGGGGAGGGTGGGAACGGGGCGGCGCGGGATCTCTCCCGCGCCGCGCCCGGTGTCTGGCTGGATCAGCTTCCCGCGACCACCGTGTAGGTGACGGTGCGGCTGGCGTTCGCCACCACGTCGGCGGCGGCGGTGGCGGAGAGGGTGTAGGTGATCACCTTGCCGCTCTCGCTCAGCTTGGTGATGCCCGTCACCACGTCCACGCCGCTGGTGCCCAGCGCGACGGCGCCGGCGCTGGTGGCGCCCGTCGGTGCGGCCAGGTTCACGCGCAGCGTCACGTTGGCGGGCATCGCCTGGTCGATGGCGGCGGTCACCTTGGTGCCGGTCTGGTTGGTCGTGATCCCCCAGGTGGTGCTCGCGTCGCTCACGGAGGTCGGCGCCGACCCAGCGGTGGCGGCATTGATGGTCAGCGCGCCCGGGTTGCCCGAGACGCTCATCTCGTTGATCGGGTCAATGGAGAACGTCACGGTCTGCTGCTGGGCGGATGCTTCCCCGGCCGCCGCGGTGAGGGCGAGGGCGAGCGCGGCGATGGAGAGGGTCTTCGTGTTCATGAGATGCGTCCTCTGTGATGGAGCGTGATGCGTGGCCGGGCGACGTGTGAGTGGCGGGGCGATCCACGCGGTGGGTTACGACGCCCTCCAAGGCGAGGAGCGTACCATTGTGGCCGTTTTGCGCTAAATCGTTGTGCGTCTTTGTCTTGCGCCGTTTTGCAGCCTTTCGGGTATATTCCTCATTCCGTCCACATTCCGTACGCCGGGCGCACCCGGCGCGCCATTTCCCCGCAGGTCCAGCGCATTTCGCCGTGTGTCGCGAAACTGGGCGGTGAGGGCCCCCTCCCCCCGACCCCCTCCCCCGCCTGCGGGGGCGCAGGGCGGGTGAGGGGGAGAACACCCCGTCCGCCGCACAGGTCCCGTAGGGGCGCGATTCATCGCGCCCGTGTCACGGGCTGCGCCGCCGCCCGCCCTCCGCACACCCATTCCGGGTAGGGGCAGACCTGCGTGTCTGCCCTCCCTCGCCCCCGCACAAACCCTCGCGCCCTCCCACAGATTCCCGTAGGGGCCGCCCCGCGTGGCTGCCCGTGCCCGCCCCCGGCGCGAACCCCGCGTCGCGCACCGACACACGCAAACCGCCCCCCTCCCAGCGTTTCGGGAGAGGGGCAGCGAGGAACGAGCGGGGAAAGGGCTCGTCTAGGCCCAGGGCCGCAGCGAGCGCGCGATCAGGCCGATGCCGCCCATCAGCAGCCCGAGCATCATCAGGGTGCTGAAGAGGGAGGTGGGCTGGAAGTAGACGTCCAGGTTCATCAGGATGCCGGCGAAGATGATGACGACCCCCGCCACCGACAGGAGCCACCCCAGCGGGTTGCGCCCGTTGATGAAGAGGAGCGCGACCCCCGCCATGAACGGGATCAGCGACATCCCGAACCCGCTAACCCCCCACAGGCGCCATCCGCCCGTCGTCACTACCACGCGGCTGGTGACGAGGTAGGCGCCCGCCGAGGCCATCGCCACACCCAGCAGGAAGGCGCCCACACCGCCCTCCGTGCCGCCCGCACCCCGGCCGCTCCCGGTGACATCCTCGCTCATCTCGACCTCCTGGAAGGAAAGGGGCGCTACGCAGCCGCGCCGCACTGGGAACAGAACCGCGCCGACGCGGCCAGTACGGCGCCGCACCCCTTGCAGTTGCACGGCAGGTTCAGCGGCGCGCTGCACACCGGGCAGAAGCGCCCCCCGCTGACCGGCGTCCCGCACGCGCCGCATTCCGGCACCTCGACGGCGGGCACCTCGGTCGCGGGCGCGGCGACCCTGGCCTCCGGCGTGGTCGCGCACGGGGTGCACATCCGCGCGTCCGCGCTCCAGCAGGCGGCGCACACGTCCTCCGCGCAGCGCGTGCAGCGGTGCAGGTGCCGGCGTGCCTCCCCTGCCGCGCGCGTGAGGGCCTCGTCGTGCCCGCGATCCCACGCGGGGCCGCGCGTCTCGTGAATCGCCGTCCGCGCCGCGCCGAACATCCTGCCCAGCAGATCGTCCGCGGCCCCGAGCGCCCTGTCCAGCGTCAGCGCCGCGTGCCGCTCGAACTCCGATCTCCATTCCGCGCCGCAGCGCGCGCACCGGAACGCGAACTGGAACCCCTGCGCGGTCGAGAAATCTTCGGAGGGCGTCGGGAGGGGCGGATCGGGCATGCGGAGGGCGCGGGGAGCGGGCGTCGGTGCGGCGGAGAGGGCGGGCAGACACGCAGGTCCGCCTCTACCGGCATCGGTGTGCGGAGGGCGGGCGGCGGCGCGGCCCGTGACACGGGCGCGATAAATCGCGCCCCTACGGCATCCGGCGTCGCGCCACGGTACCCACGCCCCCTCTCTCGATAACAGAGGGCGGAGCCCTCTCCTGTTATCGGGAGAGGGGGCAGGCGAGTGTAACGAGCCGGGGGTGAGGGCCCCTCACGCCGCCTCCACCGCCGGTTGCCGCAGGTGCTGGGCGAGGGCGGCGACCAGGACCTGCGAAAAGGCCAGCGGACGGAGGCGCGTCATCTCGCCCTCGGCGCCCATGTGGCGGCCCACCAGCTCGGGGCGGTAGGTGTCGGGGAAGCGCTCGCCGGCCCAGGCGTCCAGCGCCTCGCCGGCCAGGCCGCTCTCCACGTGCAGCACCACGCCCTCCGCTTCTTCCTCCACGCGCACGTGCCCGCCGAAGCGATCCAGCTTTCCCTGGCCGCGGATGACGTCGGCGGCGTGGCGGCGCAGGAGGACGGAGGCGCGCACCTCGCTGTCCGGGGCGTCCCATTCCGGCACCTCGTAGCGCACCACCACGTCCGCGCGCTCGGCCTGGGGCAGGACGTACTCCTTGCTGTCCAGCAGGTGCTGCGCGATGTGCTTCAACACCTGTGCCTCCGTGTAGCCGCGAGTCTTCACGTCGCGCCGCAGCTTCCAGCGGAAGAGGAGCTCCGGCTCCGGGTAGAGGAAGACGGCCAGGTCGTACATCTCGCGCAGGTCGTCCGTGGGAAAGCCCAGCAGCCCGCGCACGATCACCACCTCGTTGGGCTCCAGCACGCGCTGGGCGCCAAAGGTGCCGTCGCTGTGGTCGTACGCGCGGTTGCGGATGGGGCGGCCGCGGCGGAAGAGCGCCAGGTGCTCCCTCACCAGCCCCAGGTTGTGCACGGAGGGATGGAGCGCGGTGAGCCCCATCTCCTCGCGCTCGGCGCGGGTGAAGCGGTGGTAGTCGTCCAGCTCCAGGGTGGCGACGCGCTCCGGCCCCAGCAGCTCGCGGACCCCCTGCGCCACCGTGTTCTTGCCGCTCCCGGAGTCGCCGCTGATCCCCACGATGAAGGGGCGCGGCGCGGTGTCCGTCGGTGTGCCGTCCGTCATGGACGGGCGCCCGGGGCGCTCAGTGCGCGAATGGCGGCCATGGCGTGGACCTCGTGCTTGGGTGTGGGGATGGGCTTACAGGATAGCGACGGGAGGGGGAATGGGGAATG
>DASVVI010000378.1:0-17311 GCA_036386635.1 Longimicrobium sp. | reverse complement strand
GCTCGTTCCTCGCGGCCCCTCCCCCAAAACTACCTGGGGGAGGGGCGGTCGCATGGGTCTGCCCGCGTCACGCAGATCCGGCGTTGCGCCGCCGTTTGCCCTTCGCATCGATACCGTAGGGGCGCGATTCATCGCGCCCGTGCCCCGCGTTGCTCCGCCGCCTGCCTGATGCACCGGAATCCGTAGGGGCCGCCCCACGTGGCTGCCCGTGCCCGCCCCCGCCCCACCGCCCGCTTTGCACCCAAAAACCGGTAGGGGCGGACCTGCGTGTCCGCCCGCCCCCGTCCTCACCTAGATCCCCGCCACCGCGCTCAGGACTCCGCCGCCGCCAGGTCCAGGTAGTACTGCTTCTGCGACGGGTAGTAGTCGTTGAAGTCCGGCATCTTGTCGCCGGTGCGGGAGGCGACGAGGTTGTCGAGGTAGTACTCCCACCCCGGCCCCACGTCGCCGATGTTGGTCTTGTCGTCGAGGTGCTGGGTGAAGCGCATCTCGGTGACGCCGTCGGACTCGCTCAGGTGCGCTTCCAGGCGCCAGTCGCCGTAGTCGTTGATGGCGCGCACGGACAGGTGGCGCGGCGGCTCGCACGCCTCGATCAGCATCTCGGACGCGGGGCCCTCGGCCTCGAACGCCATCGTGTAGCGGATCGTCCGCCCCGACCCGGGCTCGCCCGTCCACGGACCCCACCACCGGGCGGTGCGCTCCGACTCCGTGATGCTCGCCCACACGTCCTCGATGGGTGCGCGAAAGGTGCGGACGATCACGAGGTCGCGACCCTCCGGCGTGCGGACGAGGCGTCCCATGGGGGTTGGGTTCATGCGGTTTTCTCCTGGGGGATCGAAGAAGGGGTTTCACGGCGTTCACGCCGCGTGCGGTACACCTCGGTCTCCAGGGCGTCCAGGGGACCGGACCAGCGGTCGTGCAGTTGGGCGATCCACTCCTCGAGCGGCGCCAGCGGCGTGGCATCGAGCCGGTAGAGCCGCTCGCGCCCGCGCACCTCGTCCACCACCAGCCCGCACTCGCGCAGCACGCGCAGGTGGCGGCTCACCGCGGGCCTGCTGATGTCGAAGCAGTCCGCGATCTCACCGGCCGACATCACCCGCTCCCGGAGGAGCATGAGGATGTCGCGCCGGACCGGGTCGGCGATGGCATAAGCGACTTCCATGCTGGATATGTAACCCGCTCGTTACGCTTCGTCAAGGATCATGAGTGGCAGGCAGCGCTGGTCTCACGCAGAGACGCAGAGTCGCAGGGAGAGAACAACAGAGAACAGCATCACACAGAGACCACAGAAGGAACTGAAAGCCAAAAGAAAATCTTTTTGCGGTTCTCTCCTGCGTCTCTGCGCCTCTGCGTGAGCCATGTAGTTGCAATTCTCTCCTTGCCGTCGCAAAACCGCCCGTCGCACGTTTATCCAACGAAGCCCGGTTCCGCTCCTCTGCATCGCCGCCGCCATGTTCCTGCGCTACTCGATCTCCGTACCGTTGCTCCTGGTGGCGCTCGCCGCGTGCGGGGGCAAGGATTCGACCGGCACCACGCCCGTCACGCCCGATCCGCCCAGGCCGCCGCCGCCTGTGCAGCAGGCGACGTGCACCGCGCCCGTGCGGCTGGCGGTGGGTGAGACGGCGGAGCTCGCCTCGGCATCGGATGGTGGGACGCTCTGCTCCATCGCGGGTGAAAAGGGCGCGGAGTTCGTGGTGGCCGTCGTGGACACGCGCGCCGTGCGCAAGGCGGAGACGGGGCCCGAGGGGTACGGCGCCGCCTTCCCGGACTACACCGTGGCGGTCTCCACTGGGGGGCAGGCGATGCTCCCGGGCGCCTCGATGGAACGCCGCGCGCAGGAGAGTCCGCACTTCGCGACCGCGCCCGCGCCGCCGGCCGATGCGGCCTCGCTGCGCGACCGGCCGTGGACGCTGGACGAGCGCTTTCCGCTCTACGACCCGGCCGTGCAGCGGGCGCGGCAGGCGCGGGTGCTGCGCGTGTACGACCGGCACTTCGTGGTCGCGGCCTACGAGGGCGACGCCACCGACCTCCTGCCGCGCTTCATGGCGCAGATGGACTCCGCGTGGGGGGCCGTGGGCGGGCACGCCGTGCCGCTGATGCGCGCCGCGTACTCGCCCGACCTCCCGGCCACCACGCCCGAGTCGGGACAGTTCCTCATCATCCTGCGCCACGACCCCGTCGGCGAAGTGCTGGGGCGCACGCTCAGCGACAGGACATTCGGCGCGCCGCGGATGTGGACGGACATCAAGATCCGCGAAAAGAGCGGGTACCTGGAGCTGGCCGAGCTGGTGTCGCACGAGCTGGCGCACGCTTTCCAGGCGCTCTACATGTACGATTCGCGCCCGGATACCTGGTTGGAGTCGGCGGCGGGGGCGACGTTCTGGGCGACGGAGGGGGGTGCGGACCTCATCTCGTTCGAGACGGTGCGGCGGGCGGGAGGGGTGCCGCTCACGGCGAATTTCGACGCGCGGGACCCCGCCGCGAGTCCCGCCGCGCGCCGGCTGGCCGAGCGCGCGCATTCCCTTGCCGGGCAGCTGACCCTGGGCTACGACGCGCCCGCCGGCTTCCTGCGCGCCCTTGCGGCCCGCCGCGTGGCGGCCGGCGAGCCGGTGGACGAGGCCATGCGCGAAGTCCTTCGCGGCGCCGCGGACGGGTGGAACGGGTGGGACTCGTACGGCGTGAGGCGCACGGGGCTCAGCGCCCGCATGCGCGCGCGTTTGGGCGCGTCGTGGAACGGCGAGGACGCGCTCCTTGACTGGGCCCTGGCCCACGCTGCGGACGACCTCACCACCGATCCGCGCTTCCAGGACCCGCTTTTCCTGCGCGTGCACGAGATCGTCAGCCGCTACTTGAGGTGGCGCCCGTTCGCCATCATCAGCGGCACCGGGACGCAGGGCGGATCGGTGCGGCTCCCCCACAGCAGCCCCGCCTACATTCTGATCAAGGTTGATTCCGAGGTGCGCCTCTCCGGCGTCACGGCCACGCCGGGGCTGCGCTGGAAGATCCTGCGCACGCGCTGATCGGTCGTGGAAAAGAAGGAGGCACGGAGAGTACGTCTCTCCGTGCCTCCTCTTAGCTATGCCTTCGCCGCGTTCAGGGACAGGGCGACGTCGCCTCGCCGCGGCTGCGGAGGACGGAGGCCTCCGCGAAGCACGCGCGGCGGTTCTCCGCGGCCAGGGTGCGGACGCGCTCGCTCAGGTCGGACACGGCCGGCGAGGCCGGGTAGCGCGCTGAGAGGACCGACGCATTCCGCTGCGCGTCGCGGAGGGTGGCCCCGGCGTCGTAGTAGGCACCCTGGTTCTTGAGCACCTGCGCCACGGCCAGATCGGCGCGCACCTCGGACAGCTCGCGCGCGCTCGGCGCCGCGACGGGCGTCGGCGGGCGCCGCGGCGGTGCATCTGGAGTGCGGCGCGTCACGGTACGCGGCGCGCGTGGCTCCGTCGTGCGCGTGGAGCGTGTGGCGACCTCCGCGGGTGGCGTCGCGGTGCGGCGCGGCTCACTGCGAGGCGTGGTCCTGGGACGCGTCCGAGGAGCGGCGCGCGGCTCGGTGCGCGATGCGGTCGGCGCCGTCCTGGACTTCGGCTCTGAACGCGGTGCGGCGGGCGCGGGCTTCGGCTTCGGCGCCGTGCGGGGGGTGGACCTGGGCTTGGGGCGCTCACGCCGGCGCTCCGGCTCGCGCGAGGCGACCCGCTCGGCCGGACGGGTGCTTGGCGCGGGCGACTCGTCGTCGTTCTCCTTCCGCGGCGAATCCGGTGTGTCGGGCTCGGCGGTTAGCTCCTCCGCGGTGTCCTCGCTCGCGCCACGGTACGCGGCGCGATTGGGCGGGGGAGTCGCTAGAAACGTGAGCACGACCACGCCCACGGCAATGCCGAGCTGCACGCGCCCCGCACCCGCCCGGCCCACCGCGTAGCCGATCGCCAGCGCCCCGCTCAGCCCCGCGAGGACCCACGCCACCGTGCGCAGTGGCGGCACGACGCCGGCAACGGCCAGCAGGAGCGCCAGCCCGGCAAACGGGTTATCTCCCGGTCCGCGCCGCGACGGTGATGCGACGGTGTTGTCCGGACGCGGCGCGGCGCGGTTCACGGAGCCGGGGCTCGGTTGGCGCCCGGCGTCCAGCTCAGCCCCACCATCAGCCATCCCCCGCTCCCGCCCTCGCCCTCTTCCAGCCCGGCGGGCGCGTCCGAGCCTACCTGGCTGAGCGACCCGAACACCCTGCGATAGCTGGCATCGAGCGCCACTTTGGGCGTGACCGCGAGCCGCACTCCGCCCGCGCCGGACACGCCGAAGCCGGTAGCGCTCTGCCTTTCCGCGCCATCGCCGTCCGTGTACTGCATGCTGATCACCGAGACCGCCGCGTCCACGTACGGGCGCAGGACGGCGCGCGCCGGGAGGAAGACGACGCGGGCGCCGAAGTCGCTGTTCCCCAGGTCGTACGCCTCACCCTCGCCGGACTCGATCCCCGCGAAGGCGCCGCGCGCGAAGACGGCGAAGTGCGAGCCTCCCACCCCGAACTCCACCGCGGCGCCATGCCCCGCCCCGTCGCCCTCGCCCTCGTCCGGGGTGAAGGAGCCGTTCGCGTACCCGAAACCAAGGAACGCCAGCGGCCGTGCGGAGCGGCGCGTGGCCGGGACTTCGGGCGTGACGGGCGTTGCCGGGGCGGACGACTTCGGCAAGGGGCCTCGATGCGTCCTGCACTGCGAGGGCTGGCGCAGGCCCTCCAGGAGCTCCGTGGTGGCCCCGGCCGCGGACAGCACCGCCAGCGCCCGGTCGTCCGGGTCGAAGTGGATGCACCGCTGCTGCACCAGCAGGAGGATGCGCGTGCTGCTGACGTCGCTGCGCAGGAGCTCCTCCACCTCAGCCAGCGTGAAGCCGCGTTGCTGTGCGGCGGCCGGCGCGGCGAAGAGAAGCGCGAGCGCGAGGAGCCAGCGCAAGTGAGGGGCGGTCATCGGGGCGTCCTCCCGGCACGCGGTTTCGAGTCGGTGATGACCCCCGACCAGCGCAGGGCCACCATCAGCCGCTCCCCGCGCCCGCGGAGTGGATCGGAAGCCACGGGAGGAGCGTCGCCGTCATCCTTCACCTTGTACGAGATGGTGGACCTGCGGTACGCCGCGTCGATCCCCAGCCTGCTGGTGAGCTGGAGGAGAACTCCCCCCGCCACCGTCCACCCCCAGCCGGACCTGTCGCCCCCGGCTTCCTGTGGGTTGGTGTACGTGATCTCGGAGTATCCGCCTCCTAGATCCACGTAGGGGCGGACGAACCACCGCGCGGGGAAGCCGAACGCGCGCATTCCGAGCTCCGACTGTCCCACCGTGTAGTGCGGACGCGAGTCCGGGTTCGCGTCCGCGAAGTCCCCGCGCAGGAAGAACAGGATGGGATCGGCGCCGACCGACAGGTCGAGCGCGGCGCCGCGGCCCACGTCCGTGTCCCCGGCGGACCGGAACGTCTCCTGGTTGTAGCCGATCAGAAACGACCAGACGCCGTCCTTGACCGGGGCCGTGTCAGGCGCCTCCGCCGGAGGGCGCGCGGGTTGGACGTCGCGGGCCAGCGTGGTGCACTGCCCCGTCGAGCGAAGCGCCGCCACCAGCGCCTCGGAGCCGCCCGCGGCCGCCACCACCTTCATCGCCGCATTATCCGGAGCGAAGTGGATGCACCGCTGCTGCACCAGCAGGAGCACGCGCTCGCTTGCGACTCCGCTGCGAAGAAGCTCCTCCACCTCTCCAAGTGTCAGGCCACGCTGCTGGGCTGCCGCCGGGACGATGGACGCGCAGAGGATGCCGGCCAGGAAGAGCGATCGTAGGAAGCGCATCGGGAATGCTGGATGGGCAGGCGGCAGGGCCCGCATCTGGATGGTCATGGCGCCCCGTACGGACTACAAACGTTGTTCGTTTCGTGTTACGGCGCAAGGGGATACAAGGGGGCCGCACCGGCGGGACGCGAGACGCGATGGCCGGGTCGACCCGGTGGAGGTGAAGGAGCGTGCGGATCGAGGAATCGGTCCCAACATCGAGGGGGTCCATCCCCGTGGCGTTGGCGCGGCCGCCCGCCGCGGCTATCCCTGTTCCACGCCGCCGAGCCGCGGTCCGGACGTATGAACCCCAACCTGGGCCCCACATGGTCAACCGTCGCGAGTTTTTCGGAATCACCCTCGGCGCCGGTGCTTCGCTGGCGCTCAGTCCGACTCTGCTCCGCGCATTCCAGCGGCCGGGCGCAGCGCTCATCCAGCGGGCCATCCCATCCTCCGGTGAGATGCTCCCGGTGGTCGGACTCTCCTTCTCGAACCACGCGCTGTGCGCGGATCCCGCCGCGCTCAAGGAGGTGCTGAAGACGTTCGCCGACAACGGCGGCAAGGTCTTCGACGCGCAGCACGGCAACGCGGACGCGGAGCAGTTCCACGCCACGGTCGCCAACGAGCTCGGGATTCAGAACAGGCTCTTCTGGTCGACGCGGGGAACCCGCCCCGGCGGACCCGGCGGCCCGGCGCAACCCGGCCCCGACGCCGTGCAGGCGCACGTCGCGACGCTGACGGCGAGGCTCAGGGTCCCAAAGATCGACCTGGTGATGGTCCCCCCTCAAGGGGACCCGTCGCACCTCGCCGCCCTCAAGGAGGAGAAGAGGGCCGGGCGCGTCCGGTACATCGGCGTGCAGGTGATCGCCGATCCCGTGTACCCGCAGCTCGAGGCGGTCATGCGCAACGAGCCGATCGACTTCATCGGCGTCGACTACGACATCGCCAATCGCGCCCGCGTGGAGGACACCATCCTGCCGCTGGCCCTGGAGCGGAAGATCGGCGTGATGGCGTTCTTCCCCTTCGGCAACAACGGCGGAGTCAGCTGCGGGAGTGGCGCCAACCTCTTCGGGCGCGTCGGCAGCACGCCCGTCCCGGAATGGGCCGCCGAGTTCGACGCCCGGACGTGGGCGCAGTTCTTCTTGAAGTACGTCATCAGCCACCCGGCCGTCACCGTTGCGCGCGTGGGGACGACCAGGGCGCACCACATGCTCGACAACATGGCCGGCGGCATCGGCCGCCTGCCGAACGAAGCGACGCGGAGGCGCATGGCGGAGCTGATCGACGCGCTGCCGCCGGTTACGATGGGGGGCGGAGCTGCGTCGCAGTCGGCACACGGGCCGCCGGGTTCCATCGTGCTGCCCGCGGCGGTCCTCGACCGCTACGTGGGCGAGTACCGGACGGCGACCGGGGAAACCCTGAACTTCCGCCGCTACGGGACGATGCTGGTCGGGAAGGTGGGCCACGATCCGGACACGGTCATCTACGGGCGCTCCGAGACCCGGTTCCAGCTGGGCCCCAACTTCGTCGAGTTCCAGCCCGGCAGCGCCGGAAAGGCCACCGGTCTCATCTACGAGCGGGGCAGCCAGAAGGTCCCGGCATCACGCATCCGCTAGGAGGCATCTCGAATGACCAACCATCGATGCGCGGCGGGGATCTCGGCGGCTGTGCTCGCCCTCGCGATCGCCGTGGGGCCCATACAGGCGCAGCAGGCACCCGTGCGCGTGCCCGTGCCGGTGCTCGAGCGGTACGTGGGCGAGTATGACCAGAACGGGAGCACCATCAAGGTCCTCCTCAAGGGAGACACGCTCATCCGGGAGATACCGGGACAGCGGTTTGTCTTCGTACCGATCTCCGAGACCCTGTTCAGGCTCGGCGCCGTATTCACGGCGGAGTTCGTGATCGACCAGGCGGGCGGGGTGACGCAGGTACTCACCGACGGTGTGGGCATGGAGTTTCGGCTCCCCCGCAAGGGGTCTCCCGCGGCGCCGCCACCGCCGCCGCCGGCCGCCACGGTGCGGGTTCCCAGGCCGGTGCTGCAGCGGTACGTGGGCACGTACGAATTCCTCCCGGGCCAGATGGGCCGCAACGATCTCAGGATCGAGGTCCGCCTCGAGGGAGACACGCTGATCCGGGAGGGAGCGGGACCGCGGGCGATCCTCACGCCGGTCTCGGAGACCCGGTTCAGGGTGGGCGATACGTCGCTGGTGACGGAGTTCGTGATCGACGAGGCGGGGGTGACGCAGGTCATGGGTTCCGGCTTCCAGCAGCTGCTGGCGCGCCTCACGCCGAAACCCTGACCAGGCTCCAGATGACCGCCCTCCTCCAGCGCTTCACGCAGATCCGCCGCGAGGAGGTGGCGCCGGTGCTGGCATCGGCGCTCACCTTCTTCTTCATCCTGACAGCCCTGATGGTGCTGCGGCCCGCGCGGGAGGCGCTGGGGATGCAGCGGGGGATCGAGGCCATCCGCTGGCTCTTCGTGGGCACGGCGGTGGTCACCCTCGCGCTGAACCCGGTGTTCGGGATGCTGGTGAGCCGCACCCGCCGCCTGGTCTTCATCAACGCCACCTATCTTTTCTTCGCCGCCAGCCTGCTGGTGTTCTACGCGCTGCTGGTGATGGCGCCGGCGGCGATCGGCGAGACCAGCGGGATGGTGTTCTTCGTCTGGTTCAGCGTCTTCAACCTGTTCGCCACCATGGTCTTCTGGGGCCTGATGGCGGACCGCTTCTCGCTGGAGCAGAGCAAGCGGCTCTTCGGGGTGATCGCGGTGGGCGGCACGCTGGGCGCCATCGCCGGCCCCTGGCTGGCCTCGCGGCTGGCGGAGCCGCTGGGCACCGCCGGGCTCCTGCTGGTGGCGGCGGGCTCGCTGGGGCTGGCGGCGCTCTCGGTGCGGGCAGTGGCGCGGCTGCAGCCGGAGCGCGCCCGCCCCGCCGCACCGGACGACCCCGAGGCGCCCCCCGCGGTGGACGAGCGCGCGGTGATCGGCGGGAGCGCGTGGGAGGGGCTGCGGGCGGTGTTCCGCTCCCCGTACCTGGCCGGCATCGCGGCGTACATGCTGATCCTGGCGGTGGTCGCCACCTTCATCTACTTCACCCGCCTGCAGATGGTGGCCGCGCTGGGCGAGGACCTGGACATGCGCACCACGGTCTTCGCGCGGCTCGACCTCTACACGCAGATCGCTACCCTGGTGCTGCAGGCGCTGGTGGCGGGGAAGCTGATGAAGCACGTGGGCGTCCCGGCGACGCTGGCGCTGCTGCCGGCCACCGTGGCGATGGGCTTCCTGGGGCTGGCGCTGGTGGCCTCGCTGGCGACGCTGGCGGTCTTCCAGGCGGCCTTCAACGCGATACAGCGCGCCATCATGCGCCCCGCCCGCGAGACGCTCTTCACCGTGGTGAGCCGCGCCGACAAGTACAAGTCGAAGGCCTTCATCGACACCTTTGTCTACCGCGGCGGCGACGTGGTGGGCGCGCAGGTGGAGGGGGTGCTGGGGCGGCTGGGGATGGGGCTCGCGGCGCTGATCTCAGTGGCGGTGCCGCTCGCCTTCGCCTGGGCCGTTCTCGGCGTCTGGCTTGGCCGGCGGCAGGAGCGGCAGGGGGAGGGGCGCCCCGCGGCGACGGCCCTGGCCGAGACCCCCGCGCGGGCAGCGGTGGGCGCGCTCTAGCTCACTCTCGCGCGCTCCTATTGACTGGGTCCAAAGGATGGTGGCAGGATGTCGGGCACGCCAGCAACACGGGAGCGAATGGAGATCCGGGTTCTGATTGCCGATGACGAGGCCCTCGCGCGCGAGCGGATCCGCTCCCTCCTCGTTCCGGAGACGGGCTTCCGTGTCGTTGGGGAGGCGGAGAACGGGGCCGCGGCGGCGGCCGCGGTGCGGGAGCTGTCGCCCGACCTCGTCTTCCTCGACATCCAGATGCCCGGCCTCGACGGCTTCGGCGTCGTAGAGGAGGTCGGCGTCAGGAACATGCCGCTGACCGTATTCGTGACCGCCTTCGATCAGCATGCCATACGAGCCTTCGACGTTCACGCGCTGGACTATCTCATGAAGCCGTTCGACCGCGAGCGCTTCCTCGAAACGATGGGACGCGTTCGCGACCGGCTTCGCCAGCGTGACCAGGCCCTGATCTCGGACAGGCTCGAGCAGGTTCTCCAGACGCTGAACCGGGGTTCATCGTACGCGGATCAGTTTACGATCCGCACCGGAACGCGGCATACGATCGTGCACGTGGAGGACATCAACCTCGTCACCTCCGAGGGGAACTACCTGCGGCTCCACACCGCCGGGAAGTCGTATCTGCATCGCGAGCAGATGGGCCGCATGGAGGAGCAGCTCGATCCGGGCGAGTTCGTGCGCATCCACCGCTCGACCATCGTACGCACTTCTCTGATCACCGAAGTGGAATCCGTCTTCCAGGGGGAGTACATCGTGACCTTGCGGGACGGAACCAGGCTGGGTTCCAGCCGGGGCTGCCGGGAGAAGCTCGAGAGGGCGGTACGCATCGTCCATAGCCGGGAGCTGCCGTCCACGCCCCCAGAGTGACGATGAGGCAGCCCGCGAGCGAGCATCCCCCCGTTCGATCCCCCCTGTACTGGCCCGCGCTGGCTTTCGCCGGATGGACGCTTCTCGGGCTCATGACGAGCCTTCTGACGCTGGTCAGCTTCCAGTTCGCCGGTCCGCCTCGCCCCGCCGCGGATGCCTTCGTGGTGGGGATGACCGACATGTACATGTGGGGCCTGCTCAGCGCGGCGGCCATCTTCGTATCCCGCAAGATCAGCTTCGATCGGTTCGGCTGGCCGTCCGTGGTCCTGTTGAACCTGGCGGCCGCCATCGCTCTCCTGCTGGCCCGCTTCCTCGCAGAGCGCGAGATACTGGGCTGGGCGGGGATGCCGGGCGCACCACTCGCCCAGGGCATTACCCGCAGCTTCGCCCCCCGGCTGCTGACCTACCTGGGCCTGCTCCTGGCGAGCTACGGGTGGGTCTACATCATCAAGAACCGCGAGCGCGAGCTGCGAGAGGTGCAGCTGCGCGAGGAGCTGGTGCGGGCACAGCTCGGCAGGCTCAAAGCGCAGCTGGAACCACACTTCCTGTTCAACTCGCTGCACTCCATCTCCACTCTGCTGCACCGCGACCCGCTGGCCGCCGACCGCATGCTCAGCCGCCTCGCGGATCACCTTCGCATCTCGATACGGGCGCCCGATACCCAGCTCGTGGAGCTCGAGCAGGAAGTCGCCGAGCTGCAGCCATATCTCGAAATCGAAAAGATCCGGTTCGGGCAGCGGCTGGGGCTCACGATCGACGTCAGGTGCTCGAGCCGGCTTCTCGTGCCGCACATGATCCTCCAGCCTCTGGTGGAGAACGCGATCCGGCACGGGATCTCCCCCTCCGTGCAGGGCGGGCACGTGCGGATCCGGGCAGAGCAGCTCGGCGATCAGGTGGTGATCACCGTCGAGGACGATGGTGTGGGGATCGCGGGGAAGAGCGGCACCCCCGGGCACGGGGTCGGGCTGGCGAACCTGCGGGCACGGCTCCAGCACCTCTACGGGCCGGATCAGAGCCTGGACGTATCGCCGCGCGATGGGGCCGGCACGGCGGTACGCGTGACGCTCCCGGCCCAGACGGGCGAGTGATTCCCGGCCAGTAGCGGATCAGCGCACGTCACCGCTTCTTGGCCAGCATCGTCCCGCGGCAGTTGGGGGCGCCGCAGATGCAGGGGTAGCGGCGCTTCATGGCGGGGGAGTGGCGCACCTCCAGGATGAAGTGGTAGTCGTACGCCAGCTCCTCGCCCGGCGCGATGTCGCGCAGGGACTCGATGAAGATGCGGCCGTCCTCTTCCACCGCCTCGCAGTTGGGATCGCAGGAGTGGTTGATCCAGCGCGCGATGTTGCCCTGGAACGCCGCGTCGATCACCGCGCCGTCTTCCAGGGCGAAGAGAAAGGTGTGGTAGACCGTGTCCGGATCCTCGGGGTAGCGGGCCTCCGCCTCGTCCATGGTGATGCGCTCGCCCGTGTACTCCACGATGCGCGTGCCGGCTGATATTGGCACCCGCGCGTACACGCCGCGCCCGTGGATCTTCGACCGGCGCATCGCCAGCCCCTTCGTGACGGAGAACTTGTCTGCGGGCATTCGTATCCTGTGAAGTGGCGGACTACAAATGTTGTCGGACGCGGCGCAATTCGCTACTATTCATCGGATGGACCCATCGCAGGTCCGCAACGACCCCCTCCAAAAGCCGATCTTCTGATGACACTTTCCCTTCGAGGGACGGCGCTCGGCGCGCTCGTCTGCGCCGTGGCGTTGGCCGCGCCGGCGGATGCCCAGCGCGCCCGCGACCCGCAGCTCCTGACCGACAAGCCCGCGCCCCGCGAGGGGTGCAGCACCGTGCGCCAGCCGGGCACCCTCCCCTCCGTCGCCGTGCTGGCGGACTCGGCGGCGCTGGCGCGGAGCATGGCCAGCTTCGCGCAGGACCACCCGATCCGCGACGGCAAGATGACGGCGCTCTACTCGGTCGCCTTCGCGGCGGACGGGAGCGTGGAGCGCGTCGCCCCGCTCGAGTACTGGCTTCCGCAGGGCGAGGAGCCGCAGGTCACCGCCCTCGTGCGGCAGTCGCTCCGCCCGCAGCGCGCGGGGACCCCGTGGAGCGTGCGGCTGCGCGTCGATCCGGCCGCCGAGACCGTCTTCCGCGTGGGCCGCTCCGAGGTCTGCCCACCCCGCTCGACCACGCGGTTCGAGCTGGTCACCGCGGCGATCGACCAGCAGCAGGCTCCCCCGCCGATGCGTGTGCGGGTGATCGTGGGCACGCAGGGCGAGATCCGCAGCCTGGACATCGTGCGCTCCTCCGGCGGGAGGGAGCTGGACCGCTGGGTGCACGACTCGCTCCTCAGCCGCAGGTTTCAGCCCGGCCTCATCGACGGCGTGCCGGTCATCATGGAGCGCGATGAAGACGTACGCCTGCGCTACCGCCCCTGACCGACGCGCAGCCATGCCGGACGCCGAGGCGTGAGCAACTCGCACGCCCCGGCGTCCACAGGGCACCGTTCTCGCGGAGCGGCCGCCGCATGGAAGCCGTGATCCTTGTGGGAATCCAGGCCGCGGGGAAGTCGACCTTTTACCGCGAGCGCTTCTTCGACACGCACGTGCGCATCAGCCTGGACATGGTGCGCACGCGGCGGCGCGAGCGGCTGCTGATGGAGGCGTGCATCGAGGCGGGGCAGCGTTTCGTCGTCGACAACACCAACCGACCGTCGCCGAGCGCGCGCGCTACCTGGCCCCGGCGCGCGCGGCCGGCTTCCGCGCCATCGGCTACTTCTTCGAGCCCGATCCCAAGGGCTCCGTTGCCCGCAACGCCGCCCGCCCGCGCCAGGTGCCGCCGAGTGGGCTCTTTGGCACCCTAAAGCGGCTGGAACGCCCCACCCTCGCCGAGGGCTTCGACGAGCTCCACGTCGTGCGCATCGTCGCGGGCGGCTTCACGGTCCAGGCTTGGGAGTGACGCAGCTATCCGGAAGTCTCACGCAGAGGCGCAGAGACGCAGGAGAGAACTGCAAAGGATTTTCTCTGTGGCTTTCTGTTTCTTCTGTGGCCTCTGTGTGAGGCTTTTCTCTGTTCTTCTTTCCCCTGCGTCTCTGCGCCTCTGCGTGAGACAAGGCGGCACGTACGCCTGAACTCACGCTGGTATTGACTTTCGATACAACGAAACTTATTCGTATCGGAACCCGATACTACTCTATGGAAGCCAAATGGCACCGCACCCATCCAACGACATCCTTCGTGGTACGCTCGACCTCCTGATCCTGAAGGCGCTTTCGCTGGAGCCCATGCACGGGTGGTCGATCGCCCACCGGCTGGAGCAGCTCTCCGGCGACGCGCTGCGCGTGGGAGCGGGATCGCTCTACCCCGCGCTCCAGCGCCTGGAGGAGCGTGGGCTGCTGGCGAGTGAATGGGGCGTCACCGAGGAGAACCGCCGGGCCAAGTACTACAGGCTGACCGCGGCCGGCCGCGGCGCACTCGGGGACGAGTCGCGGAGCTGGCAGGAGTACGTGCGGATGATGGACGCCATCCTGCGCACCACCTGATTGGGAGAGGACCGAATGGAGTGGATCACGCGATGGCGGAACCGGCTGCGGGTGCTCCTCCGCCGGGAAGCGGTGGAGCGCGAGCTGGAGGAGGAGTTCGCCTTCCACCTGGAAATGGAGGCGCGGAACAACCTCCGCGCCGGGATGACCCCGGAAGCCGCGAGGCGGCAGGCGGCGCTGACCTTCGGCGCACGCGAGCGGTTCCGCGAAGAGGTGCGCGACGCGCGCTGGTTTGCGCCGGTCATCGGGCTGACGCCCGACGTGAAGCTCGCCCTGCGCATGCTGGCGAAGCACCCCGCGCTCTCCGTTACCGGCGCGCTCGGAATGGCCGTCGGCGTCGCCATCGCGACGGGCTTCTTCAGCTTCATGGCGTTCTACTACTCGGTCCCGCCGCTCGCCGAGGGTGACCGGATCGTCGCGCTCGACTACCTCGAAGCGGACGGCGACGACTGCTTCTGCACGACCCTCTTCGACCTGGAAAGCTGGAGGGGGAGCCAGCGGTCCGTGCTGCAGCTGTCCGCCTTCCGCGACGCCGATCGCTACCTTCACGTTCCGGGCGGCACGGCGGGCGGAGTACGGGCGGCGGAGATGACCGCGTCCGGATTCGACGTGGCGCGGGTGCGGCCCCTCCTCGGACGTACGATCCTTGCGACGGACGAGGTTGCGGGAGCTCCCCCGGTGCTGGTGATCGGGCACGACGAGTGGCGGCGGGACTTCGGCGCGGACCGTGGCGTCGTGGGACGCGAGGTGCGCCTCGACGGCAACCCGTACACCGTCGTCGGCGTGATGCCCGAGGGCTTCCGCTTTCCGTACAACCACGGCTACTGGACGGCGCTCCGGAACGACCCCGCGCTCCGCGGCCCGGGCGAGGGCTCCCGGGTGACCATCTTCGGCCGGCTCGCCCCGGGGGTTCCCATGGCGGCGGCCGAAGCCGAGCTGAGGACGGTGAGCAAGCGGCTCGCGCCCGAGCTCCCCGCGGCGTACGCCACCTACCGCCCCATCGTCAGCCCGTACGTCCGCGCCGTGATGGACGTGCACCAGTACCCGGCCTGGATCATCTGGACGATGCAGCTCTTCGCGGCGCTGGTCCTGGCCGCGGTCGCGGTCACCGTGGCGGCGCTGGTCTACGCCCGCACGGCATCTCGCCAGGCCGAGATCGCGGTCCGCACGGCGCTGGGCGCGAGCCGCCAGCGCATCGTCACGCAGCTCTTTCTGGAGGCGCTCGCGCTCTCCTCGCTCGCGGCGGTGGCCGGGCTGCTGATCGCGAACGCCGGGTTCCGGCAGATCGTCGCCATGCACCCGGAAACCTTTCCGTACTGGATCGAGCCCGGCCTCCCGGCGTCCACGATCGCGTACGCCTTCGGTCTCGCCGTGCTCGCGGCCTTCATCGTCGGCATCATCCCCGCGCTGGCGGCCACCGGGCAGCGGCTGCAATCCACGCTCCGCCAGATGGGCGGCGCCACCGGCATGCAGCTCGGAAGCACCTGGACGGCGCTCATCGTGATGCAGGTCGCGGTCGCGATGGCCGTGCTCCCGCCGGTGATCGCGATCGCCTGGAACGGGTATCGGGCGTCGCGCACCGAGCCCACCTTTCCGGTCGGCGAGATGCTCGTGCTCGGGCTCAAGCGGGATGCGGCTCCCTCGGGCGGGGCGGCGCTCGCCAGCCAGGCGGACGAAACCTTCGCCGAAGCCCAGGCCGAGCTTATCCGCCGGATCGCCACGGAGCCGGGCGTGGTCGGCGTGACGTATGCCTCGGCGCCCCCGCGCTCCGGCAAGAGCGTGCGCATAGAGGTCGAGGGCGGGATGGTGGCGCCGGACGCGGCACCCGCCGTCGTGCTCTCCTCCGGTATCGCGCCCAACTATTTCGCCGTGTTCGGCGCCCGGGTGCTCGCGGGGCGGCCGTTCGGGGCCGGCGACGTGCCCGGCGGCGGGGCCGCGGTCGTGAGCCGCTCCTTCGTCCGCCGCTTCCTGGGGGGCGGAGCGGCCCTCGGCCGCCGGGTGCGCAGCACGCCGGCCGCCGCGGCCGACACCGTCCAGCCGGGCCCCTGGCTCGAGATCGTCGGGGTGGTGGACGATCTCTTCGAGAGCAGGGAGCCGGAGTTCCAGATGCCGGCCATCTATCTTCCGGCGGCGCTGGGGCCGGCGCCGGTGAGCGTCGCCATCCGCACGCGGGGGATCGACCCCGACGTCCTGGTCCCGGGGCTGTGGGAGCTCGCCGCGGAGGTAGCGCCGGGGCGCCCGATGACCGTCGCCGGCCCGGTCGAGCTTCGCGGCGGCGACACCGCTGGCGGGGTTCGGTTCTGGGTCGTCCTGGTAAGTCTCGTGGCGCTGAGCGTGATCCTTCTCTCCGCCGCGGGGATCTCGGCGATGATGTCGTTCGCCGTCACACGCCGGTACCGCGAGATCGGCATCCGGTCCGCGCTCGGCGCATCGCGGCGCCAGGTGCTGCAGACCATCTTCTCGCGCTCCACGCGCCAGCTCGCGCTCGGGCTGACCGTGGGAGCCGCCCTCATCACGCTGATCGAGCGACTCTCCGGCGGCGAGATCATGCGCGGCCAGCAACACGTGCTCGTGCCCAGCGTCGCGGCACTCGTGATCGCCGCCGCGCTCCTCGCCACGGCCGGCCCCGCGCGCCAGGTGCTCCGGGTCCGCCCGATGGAGGCGCTTCGACAGGAGTGATCAGCTGCGTGAGCCGGCGGTTGCGGTGCGCTGGCACGGCGCTCGCCAGTAGGCGCGGCGGAAGGCACCCGCCCCCCGGAAGACGCGAGCGATGTCCGAACCCGTGCAGACGTTGGAGACGCCCCCCACGCCGCTCGAAGAGAGCGCGGCACGCGCGGCCGAGCTGGCGAGCCTCCTCTCCAGCCGGGCCGGCGAGAAGCACGTGGTGGCCATCCAGGACTTCCCGGACCCCGACGCCATCTCCACGGGGCTCGCGTACCTGGAGATCGCGCGGCGCTTCGACATCGAAGTGGACGTGATGTACGACGGCAAGATCAGCCACCCGGAGAACCTCGCGCTGGTCAACCTCCTGGAGCTGCGCCTGGTGCCGTACGAGGAGGGGATGGAGCTGGACGGGTACAGCGCCGCCGTCTTCGTGGACAACCAGGGCACCACCACGCACCTCACGGAGCGCCTCGCCGCCGCCGGCGTGCCCACGCTGGCGGTGATCGACCACCACGATGCGCAGGGCGTGCTCGACCCCATCTTCTCCGACGTGCGCCCGGTCGGCGCGGCGGCCACGCTGATCTCGGAGTACCTGGAGAGCGGCGAGCTGCTGACGCTGGAAGCGGGCAACGAGTCGCACGTGCGCCTGGCCACGGCGCTGATGCACGGCCTGCACAGCGAGACGGACGGCTTCGTCCACGCCCGCCCGCCGGAGTACCGCGCCGCCGCGTACCTGAGCTCCTTCATGGACACGGACCTGCTGGAGCGCGTGCTGTGCGTGCAGAAGTCGCACGC
>DASVVI010000377.1:0-6015 GCA_036386635.1 Longimicrobium sp. | reverse complement strand
GCAGGAAGCCGGCTCGCCCATCGAAGGCCGCATCGTCGATCCCGAAGGACTGCGCGAGGGCATCCGGCGCCTGGTCCGCGTCGACCAGAAGCCCATCGGCCGCACGCCGCGCTCCAACCTCGCGACGTACACCGGGCTGTTCGACCACGTGCGCAGGCTGTTCGCGGCCACGAAGGCGGCCCGCGCGCGGCGCTACGACGCGGGGCGCTTCTCGTTCAACGTGGCCAAGGGGCGCTGCGAGACGTGCGAGGGCGAGGGGTTCGTGATGGTGGAGCTGCTCTTTCTGCCCAGCGTCTACGCGCCGTGCCCGGTCTGCCACGGCGCGCGCTACAACGCGCACACGCTGGAGGTGCGGTATCAGGGCCGCAACATCGCCGAGGTGCTGGGAATGACGGTGGACGCCGCGTACGAGTTTTTCGCCGGCGAGGATGCCGTGCGCCGCTCGCTGCACGTGCTGCGCGAGGTGGGATTGGGATACCTGCGGCTGGGCCAGCCCGCCACGGAGCTTTCCGGCGGCGAGGCGCAGCGGATCAAGCTTGCGACCGAGCTGCAGCGCGCACAGCGCGGCCACTTGCTCTACGTGCTGGACGAGCCCACCACCGGCCTGCACCCCTCCGACGTGGAGAAGCTGGTGGCGCAGCTGCACGGGCTGGTGGATGCCGGCAACACGGTCGTGGTAGTCGAGCACGACATGCACGTCATCGCCGGCAGCGACTGGGTGATCGACATCGGCCCCGGGGCGGGGGAGGACGGTGGCCGTGTAGTCGCCGCAGGCCCGCCCTCCGTCGTCGCGCAGACGCCGGAGAGCCGCACCGCGCCGTACCTGGCGCGGGAGCTGCCGTTGCCAGCGGGGTGATCGGTCCCGAGGAGCGGCTACCTTGGGGGCAGACGCTGGTGGTGGGGCTCACCATCTCGCGTAGCAATTGGGAGACGGCGCGGCTGGCGACCACCTCCCAAGGTTTGCGAAAATCGGGGGCAACTGGTAGACCAAACCAAGCGGACCAAGTCTTCGAGGAGCAGCCATGAAGATCGTGAATATCCACGAGGCGAAAACCCACCTGTCGCGCCTGGTCGACGCGGCGGCGCGTGGTGAGCCGTTCGTGATCGCGAAGTCGGGCACGCCCATGGTGAAGGTGAGCGCGATCGACGCACCCAGCCACGCGGACCAACGCCGCCTCGGGTTCCTCAAGGGGGAAATCTCGGTTCCCGCTGACTTCGACCAGATGGGCCGTGGAGAGGTCGAGCGGCTCTTCGAGGCTGGCTCGTGAAGCTGTTGCTGGACACTCGCGTTCTGCTGTGGGCGGCGGGAGAACCGGAGCGGCTCTCCCCCGCCACGCGCACTCTGATGGAGTCCGTGGAGCACGAGCTGGTGTTCAGCGCGGCGAGCATGTGGGAGATCGTGATCAAACGGAGCCTGGGGCGGGCCGATTTCGTCGTCGACCCGCCGCTCCTTAGGCGGGGGCTTCTCGACAACGGGTATACGGAACTGCCGATTACGAGCAAGCACGCACTGGCTGAGGATGCGCTCCCACCCATCCACCGCAATCCCTTCGACCGCATTCTCGTCGCGCAGGCCACGGTGGCGGGGATGGTTCTCGTAACCGCCGATCCCGTGGTGCTCCGTTACCCCGGCCCAATCCGCGGCGCCTGACCCATTCAGGCTCCGGCTCGCGGTGGCGAATGAGTCGCGGCAACCACGGCCCGAAGTCCGCCCGCGCAAGGTGCACGACGTTCCGGGCAACCGGCCTCTCCAGTCAGCGCACCATCTTGCGCAGCGACTGGGAGCCCGCGCGGCTGGCGACCACCTCCGCGCCGTCAGCGAAGCGAACGGAGAGGTGGCGCTCGTCGTAGGGGCGGATCGCGGAGACGTGGTCCATGTTCACGATGTGCGCCCGGTGCACGCGCCGGAAAGATGCGGGGTCCAGCCGCCGCTCCAGCTCGTTCAGGCTGTTGTCGGCCAGCACCTGGCCGGCGTCGGTGCACAGCCCGCGCCCTCGATGCGATGCACGTCGCGCATGCTCACGGACACCGTCTCGCCGCGACGGCGCACGAACAGCCGCTCGAAGTACCGTTCGGGGGCGGCGACAGGTGCCGGCGGGGCGGCGGCGTGCTGCTGCTCGCGGTGCTTTGGACCGCGTCCCTGACCCTCCTCTCAACATAGCCGCCGCGTGAGGTCGTAGCGTGACCGCGGCAGGCGGACGACAGAGGCCCGTCCCGACTGTCCCGTTTTCTATGCCTCTTTGCGAATCGCAGGAGTTGACGATGTCGCCGACGATCTCTGCTCTGTTCCAGGAGGAACCGGTCCGGTGGGGCCTGCGGGGTGATCCCTGGCTCTGGCGAGAGATGCGGGAGCGTTTCGCGGATACCCCCACTCCCGCGACGGTGGATGAGCTCGTAGAGGCGGTCGAGCGGATGTTCGAGCAGCTTGCCGGGCATCCGCTGTCGCATCCGGAACCGATTTTTGTCGAGAGGTTCGATCATGGCGGGATGAGCGGTGGCATGGTCGCGCCGGAGTTCTGGTGCAACGTGGCGATCCCTTTGCTCAAGCGGCGATTCGAAGAGCGGTGATGGAATTCCGGTCGCTGAGCACGGAATGATTGCACTCCGTGCTTCACGCCCCGGACCCAGCCGCGTAGACAACCTCCGCGTTTCCGCGAAATCGTTCTTGCGCAAGCACCCTCCGACGTGCTTGCTTGTGCCCCGGTACGACCTCAAGGCGTTCAACGACACCGCCGTGCTCGGCGGCAACGTGCCGCTCGACGTGCTCGCGAGGCGCGTGGACGAGTATCTGCGGATGTAGGGCGGTTTGCGGGGGTCATCTGCGTCGCAGCCCGTCGGGAACGCGGTCCAGGTGATTGCGACGGAACACGCGAGCCAAGGTAGGTGCTACACGCCGTTCATACGCGCCACCAGCTGCCAGATCGACCAGGCGGGGAACGTGTGGGTGGTGAACAACTGGAAACCCGGCTTCGCCACCGACTTCGACCCAAGAGCGGCGACCCCGGCGGCGACGGGATCGTGATCTTCGTGGGCCTGGCCCCGCCGCCCAGACTCCCCGAAGCGGTCTGAACCGCGTCGGCCCTGCCGAACACGCGACGAACGGGTGGGTCGATCAGAGCTTAATCTGCCGCCTCCAAATCCCCGAATCGCGTGACGACCGCCGCTCGCTGCAAGCGGTGGAGTTGCTGGCGATCTCGTAACCGGGTAGCTACCAAACCGCCGCACCACCCACTATTGGAGGGATGCATGGCACGTGCAAAGCGTGAAGTAATCGTACGTGGGATGACCGCGGAGTGGTTCGGAGACCACTATAAAGACATGAAGGTTTACTTCAGTGGATTGCGATCTGTGCCACAATATGACAGCGACTTCATCGGCTTCTACCTTGAAGCGCCAGACTCAGCGATAACCCACATTGGCGTAGTTGACTCCATCGATCGCCAAACGCACGAAACAACCTTTCATCTGCGCGCTGTGATCAAGTTGGACGAACCCGTGCAGGTTGATCATGGGATTCGGAAGCAGGAGTACTGGACTCTGAGGCAATTGGGAATCGAAAAGATCGTTCTGCTCATTAACAATTTTTCACGGGTGGGCTCAGCCAAATGAGTGGCACCTTCGACAGAGAGCAAAACCCAAACGGTAGTGTTCGCCTCGAACCTGCTCCCAGCCATGAGTGATTCCGGAGAAGCAAGCAGCAGAGCGTTTCCTCAGAGGGTTGCTGCGCATGATCAAGAAGAGCGTTCAGAGAGATTCTTACGGAACGCGCTACCTGGTGGTTGGACTTGCGATCGCCCCGTGCGCGACTATGGCGTTGATCTCCGCGTTGACTTATTTGAGGCGGGAGCCGCAACCGGTCTCGAACTCTTGGTTCAACTAAAGTCATCCGCGCAAGCGAGCCCGGGTGAATACGAGTCGGTACGCCTGAAGGTCGCGACCTACAACTATCTATGGGGTAAGCTTCAAGTCGCCATTTTGGTGAAGTATGTCGCGGCAGAGAACGAGGCGTACTGGCTGCTGTTCCGGGATATTCCCGCGCCCCCTGACGCTCAGAAAACGTTCACTGTTCGTATCCCGAAGCTGAACCGTTTATCGCAAATGCCGTGGGTCGATATACAGGCATACGTTCGCGAAGTAACTGACATGAAACTTGCTGCGACGCGTAGGTCAGAAGTCATCAAAGAGCTTTCACACCCGCACCAGACTGTCGAATACCGCTGCCTGGGTTAACGGCGTCTGCGCCCTCGCGCGCAAGGGCGCAGGACGCAACCGGGCATGGCCGAGTTGCCGTCAACGGGGCACGCCAAAGGCTTCTGTAGAGAGATGCTGTTTAGCCGATTAACACCTGAAAGAGGGAGGCGGCATTATCTATGTCCTCGGAACTGGTAATCGCGATCGAATCTGTGCAGAACATTCTTCTGTCACGCGCAACGGGTAAGGAGGGACCTGAGGATGAGCACGTATATCGCGCGCTTCGGCATCAACTGCTTGCGACTCCGGAAATTGTGCCGCTGCTTCCGCGATTCATTAGTACGTGCAGAGATTTGTCCCAATTCTGGAACTACGTCAAAGCTAAATTCGGCACCTATCAAGAACGACGTGAATACATTTGGGGTGAGTTCGCCCCTCTACTCGCTAAGTTGGAAGGCTTTCCACCAATTTCCGTTCCTTCCCCGGTTCCGCAGCCCACAAAGTTAAAAGCTAAAACGAAGGTAACTATTAAGCACAGGTACGATGTTGCTCTTTCATTCGCTGGTGAAGATCGAGCATACGTAGAAGAAGTGGCCGAACAACTCCGCCATCTCGAAGTGACTGTTTTTTATGATCGGTTTGAGGAGGTTGGTTTGTGGGGTACGGAACTCACTGAACACTTTGGCTGGATCTATGGAGGCGCAGCTCGGTTCGTCGTACTATTCTTATCCCGCGCCTACGCTGCCAAAGCTTGGCCAAGGCACGAAAAGCAATTCGCTTTAGGCAAACAGATAGCAACGGGTGAAGCGCGCATCCTCCCGGTGCGTTTCGATGACACAGAAATCCCTGGCTTGCCACCGACACTCGGCTATCTAGATCTCCGGCAGCTCACGCCAACAAGGCTGGCGGAGTTAATCCGTCAGAAGGTTAGCCAAGCCGAGGCGAAGCGGGACAGGCTGTAGAATGGCCGATGCGCAACCGGCGGCGGCAGTGTTGTAGGAATGGATATTCAACATCACGGGAACTATGGGCGCAGAAATGGGCGAGTTCCTCGTCGGCGCATTTCTCAAGATAGTAGAGAAGTGCGACTTTATTAGCTACAACGTGCGCCCCCCGGGGGGAGGCTTGAAGGGACTAGAGGAGTTAGACGTTGTAGGGCTTCAGTTCGCTTCTCGTACAGCTTTCCTGTGTGAGGTGACAACCCATATCGGCGGACTCTTGTATGGCGATAGGGTATCGACTGTGCAGCATATCGCCTCGAAGCACCTTCGCCAAAAGACGTATGCTGAGACGCAGTTACGGGACTTCCCGAACAGGCGTTATCAATTTTGGTCACCGGTGGTTCCAAACGGTTACCTTACGAAACACCTTGCCGAAATCGATCCCGACTTAGAACTGGTTATAAATGCAGAATACAAAACGAGGATCCACACGTTGCAACAAGAAGCCCGAAAGCGGAAGAACGACGAAAACAATCCAGCATTTCGCCTGTTGCAGATCTTGGCCCATATGCGAGATTGATTGAATGCCCCGGAGCGCGCACCGTGCCGCTTGGCCAGGGCCGTTCTCAACATGGGCATCCCCGACCCGACCAACAGAACAACTTTCCGCCTCGGCTCTAACTTGCCCTTGTAGCTCCGATCACTCCCGCATTGGCCCATCCACGTCCTCCCCATCTCCTCATGCCCGCACCCACACGCGCAAGCTTTTTCCCACGCTGGACGCCCGTAGCGGGCGGGGTGATCGGTCCCGAGGAGCGGCTGCCGTGGGGGCAGACGCTGGTGGTGGGGCTGCAGCACGTGTTCGCCATGTTCGGCGCCACGG
>DASVVI010000376.1:0-8504 GCA_036386635.1 Longimicrobium sp. | reverse complement strand
GCGGCCCAGCGACTGAACGACGAAGCGGCCCCCGCCTGATCGCGGGGACCGCCGGGCCGCGTCCGGGCACGCCGCGTCAAACACGGGTGCGCCTGTTTTCACGAGTACCTACCGCCGCTGTCCGTTCGTCCACATATTCTGCGCGGGGATCGTTCGTGCAGTCAAAGGGGCGGGGCGATGGCGTACCGCGAGTTCACCGACGACGGCGGCAACTTTTGGCGGGCCTGGGACACCTATCCCGGCTCCGCCGCCAACGTGCGCCCGGGGTTCGAAGGCGGCTGGCTGGGCTTCGAGTGCGAGGCGGAGCGCCGGCGCCTGGCCCCCGTCCCCGCCGGCTGGGAGGAGGCGAGCGACGACGACCTGAGGTCGATGCTGGCCCGCGCGCAGCCCAACCGCCCCGCCCGCGCCACCCCGGCCGACGAGGCGCCCGAGGCCGCCGTCCCCGCCCCCGCCGACCCACCGCCCCCCGCCGGGGACGGGGTGAGCCGCTCGCGCGCGGTCCTGGAGCGCGTTCGGAGCGTGCTCAGCGCGGTGGACCGGACCCTGCGCGGCTGAGTGCCCCCTCCCCCCGACCCCCTCCCCCGCCTGCGGGGGCGCAGGGCGGGTGAGGGGGAGAACTGCCGCCCCTGCCGCGACGTTCGCGGCAGGGGCGGATCTCGTCATGGCGGTATCTCCGCCCCATCCCATCATTGCCACGCCCCGTGACCCCCGCCCCCGGCGCCGACACCCGGTAGGGGCAGACCTGCGTGTCTGCCCACCCTTTTCGTACCTCGGACTCCGCTCTACGGTACAGCCGCAGCGCGCCTGCGCCGCGCCATCTTGCGCGCGTACGAAACCAGCTTCCACAGCAGCGCCACGGCCAGCAGCAACGCCAGGATCGGCGCGATCAGCCCGAGGATGATCAGCACCACGGCGACCACGTCTTCGATGATGCTGATCAGCGGGTTGGCGAGGCCGCCGGTGAACGCGGTGCTCCCCACGCGCGCGGAGGCCTTGGCCGTGTGCACCCCCAGCGCCAGCGGCGCCCCCGCGATGATCGCGAGCGCCACCGAGTGCTCCGGCGCCCGCCGGTTGCAGACGGAACAGGCGAGGGCAAGGTTGCTTTCTTCCGTGGGACCACCGTGCTTTTCGCTCACCACATGATCCACCTGGCACCCATGGAAGGTGTCATCGTCATGGATCAGGCAGTACTCGCAGGCTGACCGCGCCCGCGCTATGACGAGCCGGCGGAGCGCCGCCGAGACGTAGGTGCTGCTCACGACTCAAGGTGCAACCGCGCCCGTGCCTTCGCGAGGCGCATGATGTGCTCGAGCTGGATCGCGCTCTCCAGCTCAGCCGTTTCCTCGGTGGAGAGGCCCCCCGTCTTCTCGCGGTCGATAAGGTCGGCGACACGGCCGCGCGCCTCTTCCGAAGCGCGGAACTCCGCCACCTGGCGTGAGCTCGGCCCGGCCGCGATGAAGTTCACCACTTCCTCGTAGACCCGCGTGGGCCCGACCGTGCCTGGCTTGAAGTCGTATGCCCGCTTGGCGCTCATCGCAAGGCACTCCGCGTAAGGGTTCACCACAACATACCCGCGCCCCGCCTGATCCAACAACGTTCCTCTCCCGCCGACGAGCCGCACCGCCCTCACCCCAGACCGCTTCAGCGGTCTTCGCGTGGTTCCAGCCGGGGGCTTCAGCCCCCGGTGCGCTCACCCCCGGCGCCCCCGGTTCCCGCGCCCTCCGCCATCGCCAGCAGCTCGGCCGTGTGCAGCGTCGCCCGCCCGTCGCAGAAGTCGGCGATCTGGTGACGGCAGCTGAAGCCGGGAGCCACCACCAGGTCGTCCGCCTCCGCGGCGCGGACGGCGGGGAAGAGGACGCGCTCGCCGCACGCCTTCGACACCTCGTAGTGCCCCCTCTCGTAGCCGAACGATCCCGCCATCCCGCAGCACCCCGAATCGAGCACCGAGAACTCCAGCCCCTCCACGCGCCCCAGCACCTCGTTTGTGGGACCCATCCCCACGATCGCCTTCTGATGGCAGTGGCCATGGACGACGGCGCGCCGCTCCAGCCGCCCGGGCCGCCAGTCAGGGAGAGCCACGAGAAACTCCTCCAGCATGACGGACGCGCTCGCCAGCACTTTCGCACGCGGATCGCGGACCAGGTCGGGGAGCTCGTCGCGCAACGTGAGGATGCAGCTCGGCTCCACGCCCACGACCATCGCGCCCGCCTCCACCTCGGGGAGCAGCGTCTCCAGCAGCTCCGTCTGCAGGGCGCGGCCGTGGTCCAGGAGGCCGTTGGAGATGGCGGCGCGGCCGCAGCAGACGGACTTCTTTGGCAGCTTCACGTGGAAGCCCGCGCGCTCCAGCACGGTGGCGGTGGCGTGCAGCGGGCCGGGCTGGAAGAAGTTGTGAAATGTGTCGTCCAGCAGGATCACCGTGGGGCGGCCGGCGGACGGCTTCTGTTTCCACGCACGGCGGAACGGATGGCTAGCCAGCGGCGGAAGCTCGCGGCGCGGGTCCATCCTCCCGATCCCCTTGATGGCGCCGCCCATCAGCCGGCTTCCCAGGTTGGCGAGGCCCGGCGCCAGGCTCCCCGCGCGCGCGAAGTCGCGGATGCGGCCGAAGAAGAGCGCGTCGCGCGGCGTGCCCGTTTCGCGGTAGTGCTGGGCGAGGTACTCCACCTTGTAGCGCGCCATGTCCACGCCCACGGGGCACTCCGTCTTGCACGCCTTGCAGCCGAGGCAGAGGTCGAGCGCCTCCATCACGGCCTCGCTCTTCATCCCGGGCAGGTTGCCGCGCATCGCCTCGCGCAGGGCGTTGGCGCGGCCGCGGGTGGTGTGCTGCTCCTCCAGAGTAACCATGTGCGAGGGGCACATCGTACCGGTGTCCAGCTTGCGGCAGACGCCCATCCCGTTGCACTTCTCCACCGCGACGTCCCAGCCGCCGTCGGCCGAGTAGTCGAACCAGGTCTCGGGGGCGCCTGCGTGGGCCACGGCGTCGAAGCGCAGGTTCTCGGACATGCGCTGGTAGGGCGGCACGATCTTGCCGCCGGGGTTCATCCGTCCGTCGGGGTCGAAGACGCGCTTGACCTCCTGGTGCAGGCGGATGATCTCCGGCCCGAACATCAGCGGAAGGAACTCGCTGCGCGACAGCCCGTCGCCGTGCTCGCCGGAGAGGGAGCCGCCGAACTCCACCACCAGCTCGGCGATGTCGTGCGCGATCCCCTGCATGCGCTGGACGTCCTCGCCGCGCTTGAGGTCCAGGTCCACGCGGATGTGCAGGCACCCCTGCCCCGCGTGCCCGAAGTACCCCGTCGTGGTGCCGTGGCGGTTGACGATCTCCTCGAAGCGGCGCGTGTAGTCGCCCAGCCGCGCGGGGGGCACACCGGTATCCTCGACGAACTCCTGCGGCTTGATGTTCTTGTTGGGCGTCGTGAGGTAGAGGAGTCCCGTCGCCGCCTGGCGCAGCGCCCACGCCGCCGCCTGCTCGCGTGCGGTGAGGTACGCGTTGGCCTGCGGTGCGCCGGGGAGCGTCTTCGCCCGCGCCGCGAAGTCGTGCGCGAGCCCGGCGACCTCCTCGGGCGAGTCGCCGCTGAACTCGCAGAAGAGGACGCCCAGCGCATCGGGCGCGGCCATGGCGGCGGTGTCGCGGAACTCGATCAGCGAGCGCGCGCCCTGGAGCACCCGGCTGTCCACGATCTCCAGCGCCGAGAGGCCGCGCTCCAGGAGGATGGCGGGGACGGCATCCATCGAGGTGAAGCGCTCGCGGAAGCTCAGCAGCACCAGGGACCGCGCGGGCGGCACGGGAACCAGCCCCAGCTCCGCTTCCACCACCGTCGCCAGCGTCCCCTCGGAACCGACGATGAGCTGCGCGAGGTTGAGGGTGTCGCCCTCCAGCATCGCGTCGAAGTTGTAGCCCGAGACGCGCCGCGGGATCTTTGGGTAGCGGGCGAGGATGCGCGCGCGCTCCGGCTCCAGGATGCCGAGCACGGAGCGCGCGATCTCCCCCTCCAGCCCCGGCATCTGCGCCACCTCCTCGCGCGCGACGGAGCCGAAGTGGGCGCAGCGGCCGTCGGCGGTGATGCACTCCAGCGAGTGCACGTGGTCGCCCGTCTTGCCGTAGACGAGCGAGCGGGCGCCGCACGAGTTGTTGCCGATCATCCCGCCCAGCGCGCACTGGCGGATGGTGGCCGGGTCGGGCCCGAAGTGGAGCCCGTACGGCGCCGCGGCGCGGTTGAGCCGGTCCAGCCGCAGCCCCGGCTCCACGCGCGCGCGCCTGCGGTCCGGGTCGATCTCGATCACCCGGTTCATGTACTTGCTGAAGTCCATCACCAGCGCCGTCCCCACCGTCTGCCCGGCGAGCGCCGTCCCCCCGCCGCGCGGCAGGATGGCGACCCCCGCCTCCGCCGCCAGCTTCACCGTCGCCTCCACATCCGCCGCCTCCTTCGGCACCACGACGCCGACGGGAAGAAACTGGTAGAGCGACGCATCGGTGCTGTACAGGAGGCGGGACTTGGCGTCGAAGCGCACCTCGCCCCGCACCTTTTCCTTGAGCGCGCGCTCGAGCTTCGCCGCGCGCGGATCGTTCTGGACGACGGGGAGGGGCATGCCGGCTTCGGTGCTGGGGTCGGGATCTGAACCGCGGTGAGTGAGTGCGTCAGTGCGTGAGTGCGTTTGGATCCAGCGCACTAACGCACTCACGCACTAACGCACTTCCGTTCTGAAACATACGCGGCACGATTCCCCCGGCAACTCGCCCGCCGTGGAACCCCCGCCGGAAGGGGTGTACCAGAGGTCCGTGGCGCGAGGGGCGTGCGCCCGTGCTCGCAACCGGATTTTCCGCCCATGCACGTATATCTTCGAGACGAACCCGTCGAGCTCGAGCTCCGCGAAGTGGACCACGAGGGGCTCCTTCCGGAAGAGGCCGAGCTGATCCCCGTGGCGTTCTACGCCGACGGCAACGACCGCCCGTCGTTCCGCGCGCTCCTGCCGCCGGAAACGCTGGCGATCCTGGAAGAGGCGCTGCAGACGCCCGTGCAGCTCGGCCTCCTCGCCGAGGAGCCGGAGGAGGCCACCGCCGAGATCCACGCCATGGTCGGCCTCTCCATCCCCGTCGACCAGCTCCCGGAAGGGATCTCCACGGACGGCGAGGAAGAAGAGCACGAGCAGGAGCTGGAGCCCTGGCAGTCCGCCCCCGTGGCCGACGCCTGGCGCGGAGAAGGCGCCGAGCCCGAAGAGACCCCGCGCACGGTGATGCTGGCCTTTGCCCCCCTGGTTCGCCTCACCCGCCGCTTCCCCGACGACTTCGGCGAGGAGCTGGCCGACCTGCTGGAGAGCGCCCTCTCCGGCGCCACCAAGCCGTCGCTCGAGGCACGCGTGGACCGGATGCTCGGCGGACCCTGAACGGCTGGACTGCACGAAGAAGAGGAGGCGCGGAGATCACTCCGCGTCTCCTCTTTCGTTCTTTCAGTTCCCTCTGTGGCTCTGTGTGAGAGGCCGTTCCGTTTTCCCGTTCAGCGGGTGCGCACATCCGCGGAACGCCTTATTCTCACCCGCATGACGGAATCGCACCCCTACCGAGGCCGCTTCGCGCCGAGCCCCACGGGCGCGCTGCACATCGGCAACGCGCGCACGGCGCTGCTGGCGTGGCTGCACGCGCGGGCGGCGGGCGGCAGCTTCGTGATGCGGGTGGAGGACCTGGACTTCGGACGGGTGCGGCCCGGGATCATGGAGGCGCAGCTCGACGAGCTCCGCTGGCTGGGGCTGGACTGGGACGAGGGGCCGGATGTGGGCGGCCCCCACGCGCCCTACGTCCAGTCCGAGCGGGTCGCGCTCTATGAAGACGCCCTGCGCCGCCTGGCCCGCGACGGACATCTCTTCGCCTGTGGCTGCTCACGGCGCGACATCGCGGCGGCGGCCAGCGCACCGCACGCCGGGGAGGAAGGCCCGCGCTACTCCGGCATGTGCCGCCACCAGCCCGTCCCCGCCGATGCCGTGAGCCTCACGCGCTGGGCGGTCTCCGAGCGCGCCCTCCGCTTCCGCGTGGACGACGCGGACGAGGAGGTGTGCTTCGACGACAGCGTGCAGGGCCGCGCCTGCTTCCGACCGGCGGCCGACACGGGGGACTTCGTGGTGCGGCGCAAGGACGGCGTGGCCGCATACCAGTTGGCCGTGGTGGTAGACGACGCCGCGATGGGGATCACCGACGTGGTGCGCGGCGGCGACCTGCTGGGCTCCACGGCGCGCCAGATCCTCCTCTTCCGCGCGCTCGGCCTGCCCGTGCCGCGCTTCGCCCACGTCCCGCTCATGCTGGGCGCGGATGGCGAGCGCCTCGCCAAGCGGCACGGCGCCGTCTCGCTGGCCGAGCTGCGCGGCGAAAGGGTCGCGCCTGAACAGGTGGTGGGCTGGCTCGCCTCCACCTGCGGCCTTGCGGAGCCCGGCGAGCACCTCCATCCCGCCGAGCTCGTCCCCCGCTTCTCCACCGCGCGCATCCCCGCCGCGCCCACGGTGGTGACGGGCGCCTCGCTGGCGGCGCTGCGAACGCCTTGACATCGCGCGAACTCCGCATAACCTTCGATTCCTTTCGCGCCACAAGCACCGTCCCCCGCAGTCTTCCCCCCGAGCCACCATGCCCACGCAGAGCCCACCCACCTCACGAGTTCGCTTCATCGAGCACCGCGGCGCCCGCATCCTGCTGATCGACTTTTCCGGACTCCAGAAGACGGAGGAGATCCTGCGCGAGGTGGAGGTCGCGCGCGAAGTGGTCGCCGGCCAACGTCCCGCGTCGCTGCGCACGCTGACGCACGTCAAGGATGCGCGCTACACCCCGCCGGTGATGGAGGCGCTCAAGCAGCTCACCGTCCACAACAAGCCGTACGTCACCGCCGCCGCCGTGGTGGGGATGGAGGGGCTGCACCGGGTGCTCTTTCGCGCCGTCGTCCTCTTCAGCCGCCGCAACATCGAAGCGTTCGACACCATCGAGGAAGCGCGCGACTGGCTGGCATCGCAGCCCTGAAGTCCCGCCCTTCGTGCGCGAAGTGCGAAAAGATTGCCGGTTCCACGCCCGAACGCGCACCGCTTCCTCCCCCGCGCCACCCGCCCGCGCGCATCCAATCCGCTGCGGCCCAAGCACTTAGCCCCCGCGCAACGGAGCGCTATTCCGCATCCGCGGGGGAACGCTTATCTTCGCCCTACCGCCGAGACAATCCCGCCGCCGTACGCACCACCTGACGCGAGCCCCCTCGCCACGGCCCGGCCTCCGCACATCCGCCAGACCTTACAGGAGATCCGATGAAGCGCTTCGCGCTCACGCTCGCAGCAGGGCTGCTCGCGCTACCGGCGGTCGCCGGGGCACAGACGCGCCCGACGTACTCGCCCGAGCCGCACCCTCAGCAGCTTCCGCACTCGCGGTGGGCCATCACGCCGTACGTGGGCGCGCGGGTGCCGTACAACACCGGCACCTTCTTCGTGACGGGCGCCAACGGGGCGGAGCTGCAGGTGGAGGAGGAGCGCGAGGGCGCGCCGGCGGTGGGGCTGAACGCGGATTTCTTCTTCCGCCGCATGCTCGGCTTCACGGCAGGCGTCGCGTACAGCAGCGCGCCGCAGGACATCTTCACCTTCGGCACCCCGGGCGACTCGCTCCCCGAGGGGCGGTTCATCACCGACGCGCCCTCCATGTGGTTCGCCAAGGCGGGGATCACGGCGCGCCTGCCGGACCCCAGCCCGGACGACCGCCGCTTCCACCCCTCCGCCTTCGTGACGGTGGCGCCGGCGATGATCTTCATGGGCGAGCAGGCGGGGCAGGAGTCCACGCGGCACTTCGCGCTGAACCTGGGCGCGGACGCCACGGCGCGCATCGGCCGCAGCGGCTTCGCCTTCCAGATCGGGCTGGAGGACTACATCACCTTCTGGAACACGGACGATTTCGTGGAGCGTGACGCGGCGCGCTTCGGCGGCGAGCCGCGCTTCGAGGGCGGCCCGGTGGCGATCGACTACAACTACAGCAACGCCAACATCTTCGTGGCGCGCTTCGGCATCTCGTACCGCCCCGCGCCGCGCGGCATGACGCCGGTCGCCACCTACACGCCGGCCCCGCCGCAGGCCGCCCCCGCCGCGCCCCCGGTCGCCATCCGCTACTGCATCGTGCGCGACGGCCGTCTCGCCGAAGTGGACGCCGTGTACGACCCCCAGCGCGCCGACACCCTGGTCGACGGCCGCCCGGTCGCCATGACATACCCGGCCGACGCGCTGCCGTACGCGTCGAGCGCCGAGTGGTACATCAACAACGAGCCGATCATGATGGGCAACCGGCGGGTGGTGAAGTACGGTCTCCCCCGCAGGCTTCCCGCGCGCCAGCTTCAGCCGGCGGGCGAGTACCGCGGCGTCCCGGTCTTCGCCGAGGCGGGGACGACGGGCTCCGTGGACGTGTACTACGTGCCGGTGCGCCCCGGCTGCGAGTTCCAGCCGTACGAGAACACCGCCAACGTGGGGGCGGTGCGGGGGTAGGCGGCCCTCACCCCCGCTCG
>DASVVI010000375.1:0-16406 GCA_036386635.1 Longimicrobium sp. | reverse complement strand
CCCCCCGCACTTTCCGTCCTCCCCCCCGGCCCTGATATTGCGAGCGGCAGAGAGGCTGAAACCCGATCTCGGACCCGTCATGCTGAACGCTTTTCGCAAGATCCTCCGCCCCACCCTCCGGCAGCAGCTGGAGGATGGCGTGCGCGAAGCCCTCCGGCGCTACGCGGACCGCCGCACGGCGCCCGACCTGCGCGTGTACGTGTCCACCGACCTGGTGCCCGCGGGGATGGGCGAGGCGATGTGGGCCCGCGACGAGGCCGACCACCTCCGCCGCTTCTCCGCCCAGTGGGCGCAGGACAACGGCATCGCGCGCGCGGGGCTGCGCGTGGAGGTGGTACTGCTGGACACCAAGCGCGAGTTCGCCTTCGTGAAGCCGCTTGGGCTGGAGCAGCCGGCGCCCGAGCCCGCACCGGCTCCCCGCCCCGCAGCCCCACGCGGGCCGGACCGCGCCATGGTCCCCGCCACCGCCGCGCAGCCGTTCGGCGCGCCGCAGCCGGGGTACGGCGGCGGAGGCGGGGGCGGGGCGGCCGTGCTGCAGGTGGTGGCGTCGGAGACGGTGCGCGACCCGATCCCCCTGCAGGGCGAGGTGGTGGTGGGGCGCAAGGCGGAGGCGGGGGTGTTCGCGCTGGGCGACCGCTACATGAGCGGCCGCCACGCCCGCTTCGCCGTGCGCGGCGGGCAGGTGACCGTCACCGACCTGGACTCCAAGAACCGCACGTTCGTGAACGACACCGCCCTGCCGCCTCACCAGGAGCATCCGTTGAACCCGGGCGACACCATCCGCATGGGGAACACGGTGCTCCGCCTGGCGCAGGGCTGAGCCATGCTGGACACCATCCTCAACCTGGGGCTGCGCGCCCTCTACCTCCTCTTCGGCGTGGGCGCCTTTCTGGCGATCCTGCGCTGGAGCTACACGGCGGTGCGCGAGAAGCGGGAGCGGTGGGCGGTCTTCCTCGCCTTCGGCATGCTGCTGCTGGCGGGGGTGTACACGGCTGGCCACGCCCTCATCCTGATGAACCGCGAGCAGATCGAGGAGGGGCGCGAGCGCTACTCCCGCTTCGGCGATCCGCGCGCTTCGGAGATGAACCGCGGCGACCTGAAGGGGTGGATCCTGGACTGCACCGGCAAGGACGCCAACGCGCTGGCCCGCTACGGCATGCGCGACGGCGAGGTGCAGCGCGTCTACCCGCTGGGCGAGGCGGGCGCCAACCTGCTGGGCGGCGGCGAGGACGCGGACAAGCGCGACTACACCATCGAGCGCCTCTTCGCCGAGAAGCTGAGGGCGCCCAGGAACTTCCGCGAGCGCACCGAGCTGCACGCGGCCGGCGCGGACATGCAGCTCACCCTGTGCGGCGACGCCACGCGCCAGGCGTACGCGCTGCTCAAACAGTCGGGGTTCCAGGGCGTGGTGGTGATGCAGGACGTGAAGAACGGCGCCGTGGTCGCGTACACCTCCACCGGGACGGCCGAGCAGGCGCCGATGGGGATCAAGCGCTACACGCTGCCGGGCTCCGTCTTCAAGCTGGCCCTTTCCGCGCTCTGGTGGGACGCGGGGATGGGGGACCGGTACATGGCGTGCCCCGCGTACATCCAGGTGGGGAACCGCAAGGTCCGCAACTTCGAGAGCCACGAGTACCCGCCCATCGAGATCCCGCGCAAGATGCTCGTCGTGTCGTGCAACACGCAGGCGATCGCGATGGCGTTCCAGATGAGGCAGCAGCTGGGCGAGGAGGCGTTCGCGGACGCCTACCGCCGCTTCGGCTTCATCCCCTACTCGGGCGACGCGCCCGAGGAGGCGCCGGCGCCGTTCTGGAACAGCGCGTCGGAGCGGTGGACGAAGCGCATGACGCCGCCGCCCAACCGCGTGCTCTTTCGCAAGAAGTTCAACCCGTTCGACTGGGCGCAGATGGCGATCGGGCAGGGGCCGGTGGACGTGACGCCGATCGCCGTGTCGAGGTTCATCCAGGCGATCGGCAACAACGGCGTGATGCTGCAGCCCACCATCGAGCAGGACCGCCTGCGCAACGTTCCTGAGGGGGCGGCGGTGATGAAGCCCCAGACCTCCATGAAGCTGCAGCGCGCCATGCTCCAGGTGGTGGACAGCGGCACGGCGGTGAGCGTCAAGCCGGTCATCGACCGCCTCACCTGGGACATGGGCGGAAAGACGGGGACGGTGGACATCCGCCGCGGGCAGCGGCCGGACGGGTGGTTCGCGGGGCTGATGTTCGGGCCGGACGGGCGCCCGCGCTACACCATCGTCGTCTACCTCCAGCAGTCGGGGCAGGGCGGACGCGCGCCGGCCGGGCTCGCGGCGGCCATGACGAGCTGGATGGCGACGCACGAGGACGGCAAGGGCGCCATCCGGCAGCCGCGCATGGCCGTACGCGGGAGGGACTGATGGCGCTCAAGGATCTCTTCCGCGGCGCGAAGCGCTCCGAGCGGGGCGGGCCCGTCGGCGTCGCGGTACAGCTCAAGGCGCACAACATTCCCTCCGCCGAGCGGAGCGGCCGGCTGATCCCGGGGCTCCTCTGGTGGGGGCTGCTGCTGGGGGTGGTCTTCTACGTGATGGCGCACGTCTCCATCGCCATGGACGTGTGGCCGACGCACGGCACCTCGGTGGGCGCCGGGGCCACCTTCGTGCGCGACATGGTGGCGCTGGTGGCGTGGCTCCTCCTGCTGGTGGTGCTGCGCAGGATGGGCTACCGGGGGAGCTGGCCGGTGGTGGTGCTCCCCGTGCTCATCTTCTGCATGGCGCGCCCCTCCAACTTCCAGACCTTCACCGACCCGGCGTACCAGGCGCCGCCGGGGCGCAAGGCGGAGGCGAACGATCTCAAGGCCACCCGCAGCCGCCTCTCCACCATCGAGCGGGCGTACAGCGACGAGCGCAAGGCGGCCGTCTTCCAGGGCCCCGCGCCCCCGCTCCCCGACCCGTTCACGCAGGCCATGAAGGGGCAGGCGCGCGGCGCGCTGATCCCGCGGCTGCTCACGTACGCGCCGGTCTTCCTCGCGCCGCTGGCGCTGCTGGGCGGGTACCTGATGTCGCGGCGCGGGTGGCTGCTGCGCTGGTTCCGCGACCGGCGATTGTGGATCTTCGCTCCGGCGATGGTGCTCTTCCTGGGGCTGGCCTTCGCGCCGGGCGCGCGCAGCACGGGCAAGGTGTTCGGCACTACGCCGTGGGAGCTGCTGCTGCCGCTCTTCATAGGCGTGTGGGCGGCAACGGTGGCGGACGACGCGTACAACCTGGGGCAGATCGGGCAGGCGTTCAGGCCCCAGCGCGTGGGGCGGCTGGTCCTGTTCGGCGCCCTTCCGCTCGTCCCCTTCCTGCTGATCCACGAGCTCGGCCTCTCCGTGGTGACGGCGGGGAGCATGGCGGCGATGCTGCTGGTGGGCACGCGGCGCGGGTGGTGGGCGGGGCTGATGGTGGGCGTGTGGGCGCTGCTGGTGTTCGCGGCGTTCAGCACGGACCCGCGCTCCATCCAGCGCCTGAACCTGGCGTACCAGCCGTACCAGGACCTGGAGTCGCTCCCGCAGCAGCAGGCGCAGCGGTGGGGCGAGCGCGCCAACTTCCAGATCAAGCTGTTCGACGCCAACATCCTGGAGGGCGGCCTGCTGGGCGAGGGCGCCGGGCGCGGACACGCGGAGACGGCGCCCAACGCGGCCGACGACGGCTACATCACCACCATCGCGGCGCACTGGGGGCTGGCGGGGTCGGTGGCGCTGGTGCTCGTCTACACTTATTTCATCATGCAGATGCTGGGGGTGGCCGTTCGCGAGCCGGGGGCGTTCGAGCGCACGCTGGCCACGGGGCTGGCGCTGCTCATCGGCATTCCCTTCTGGCTGGCCACGCTGGGCGGGGTGCGGGTGATCCCGCTCACCGGCGTGGTGGCGGCCTTCGCGGCGCACGGCGGCAGCAAGCTGCTGGCCGCCTCCATCAGCGTGGGGATCATCGCGGGGCTCAGCCACCGCCGAACCGAGGAGGAGCGCCTGGAGCACGCACTCGCCACCCCCATGGAGAGCGGCGAGACCGCCGCGACGGGGGTCCGCATCGTATGAGCGCCCACGCCACAGGGCTCGTGAAGATGCACGGCCTCGTCTTCGACGTGGCCGGCATCAGCGCGCAGGGCCCGCGCACCGAGAACCAGGACGCCTTCTCCGTGGACGCCTTCGCCGGCAGCGGGCTGGTGGCGGTGGCGGACGGGATGGGAGGCGAGCGCGCCGGGCGCATGGCGGCCGACACCGCGCTGCAGGCCATCACCGGGCGCGGCCCCATCCACTCGCTGGACGCCGCCCGCTACGCCGTGCGCGCCGCCGACGAAGCCGTCGCACGCGCCGCGCAGGAGGCGCCGGACGACCGCGCGGGGATGGGGTGCGCCATCGCCATCGCATCGCTCACGCGCGACCGCAGCCACGGGCTGGGATGGGTGTGCGCCAACGCGGGCGACGTGCGCCTGATCTCGCGCTCGCCGGACGGCACGGTGCGGCTGGAGACGCGCGACCACACCCCCGCCTACGCGCGCTGGGAGGCGGGGGAGATCGCGCTGGACGAGATCCCGGATTCGCCGGGCGCAAACAAGCTGCAGCGCGCCGTGGGCCGCGGCGCCGAGGCCGACGCCACCTGGGTGCCCGTGCGGGCCGGGTGGACGTACCTCCTCGTCTCCGACGGCATCACCAAGGCGATGCGCCTGGACGAGCTGGGCGAGGCGATGACGGTGGGCGACTCGTCCACCACGTGCGAAGCGATCGCGCGCAAGGTGGAGGAGCGCGGCCCGGACGACAACTACACCGCCGTCGTGGTGCGCGTGCTGCCGGATGGCGGCGGCGCGGTGGACGACTCGCTGACCCAGGAAAGCCCGCGCCCCGCGGCCGTGGCGGCACCCGCCGCGGCGGCCGCGGAGACCGCGCGCGGACCCTTCAACCCGCCGGACCACGTGACCCGAACCCGCAACTCGCCGCTGGCGGGGATCGCCCTGGCGCTGGCGCTGGTGGCGCTGGCCCTGGGAGGCTACGCGCTGATGACCGCGATGAGCGCCCGCAAGACCGCCGCCGACAGCATCCAGCGCGTGCAGACGCTCAGCCAACAGAACGTGGCGCCGCCCGTCACCGTGCCGGCCGACTCGCTCGGCGCCGACTCGGCGGCGGCGTCGCCCGTGACCCCGGCCGTGCAGACCCCGAACGTGCAAGCTCCGGCGCCGGCCGGTCCGCCCGCGCCCGCCAACAGCCGCCCATGACCGACGCCACATCGCACTCCCCGGTTCCGCACGAAGAGCCGCTCCTCGACCAGCTCCTCCGCGAGGCGGTGCCCGAGGTCAAGCTGGCGCTGGGCGACCTGATCGACCGCGACAACGCGCGCTCTCTTCCGGACCGCTACGCCCGCCTGCTGCCGGAGACGGTGCTGGTGGTGACGCTGCGCCCTGATGCCGCGCACTCGCTGAGCCCCGTGGCCGAGCAGTTGGAAGGAGAGCTGACCGACTCGTGCATGCGCCACGGCTCGCTCTACGACCGTCCGTACCGCGTGCGGCTGCACGAGGCGGGCGACCCGGGCGCGCCGCTCTTCCGCATCTCGAAGGAGGCCCCCGGCGGCCCCGCGGACAAGCCCGGGCTCACGGAGAGCGGCGCCACGCCGCCCCCCGCCTCGCTGGGCACCGTCGCCGCCGCGCCGTTCGCCCCGCCCGTCGCCCCCATCGAGGCGCGTGGCGAGACGATCGCCGTGCCCCCGCCGCGCACCGTCGCACCGCCGCCCGCGCCTAAGCCAGCCCCGGCTCCGGCCGCGCCCGTGTTCGACGACCCGGACGCCACGCGGATGGAGGGGATCGCTCCCCCGGCCAAGGGCGCGCCGGGGTGGGACGCATCGAAGTGGGAGCTGGTGGTGGAGGACGCCGATGGCGCCGACGCCGAGCGCTTCCCGATCTCCGCCGCGGAGGTGACGGTGGGGCGGCACACGGACAACCCGCAGCTCCAGAGCGACTTGATGCTGAGCGGGGCGCCGCAGGTGAGCCGCCGCCACCTGGTGCTGCGCTGGGCGCCGCGCGACGGAGCGCCGGGCTTCCAGGTGGCCAACCTGGGCCTCAACGCGCTGCACGTGGAGGACGCGGAGATCGCGGGCGCCAACCTCAAGGGCCCGTACCGCCTGGAGGACGTGCCGGAGCGCCACATGCGCTGGGTGCCCGCCGACGCGCGGATGCGGATCGGCGAGAACGGCCCCATCCTGCGGGTGCGCGCCGCCGCCGTGGCCGCTCCCGAGGGCGACGCCGCGCCGGAGGATCCGGAGGCGACGCGGTTCGGATAGGAACAGCAGGGAGTGGGGAAGTGGGGAATGGGGAATAGGTGAGGCAGCGGCGGAAAGCGTCGTTCAAACTATTCCCTTTTCTCTATTCCCTGATCCCCATCATTGAGCTCAGGCATACATGTCAGGCATAGAAGCACTCCTCCGCGGGCGCACCCTCGCAGACCGCTACCGGATCGAGGACGTGATCGGGCGCGGCGGAATGGGCGCCGTGTACAAGTCGACCGACGAGCGGCTGGGGCGCGCGGTGGCCGTCAAGGTCATCACCGCGTCTGCAGGGAGCGACGAGGCCGCGCGCGAGCGAATGCGCGCCCGCTTCCGCCACGAGGCCGCCTCCGCCGCGCGCCTTCCGCACCACCCCAACGTGGTGCCGGTGTACGACTACGGCACCGATCCCACGCTGGGGATGGATTTCATCGTGATGGAGCTGCTGCGCGGCGAGGACCTCGCGTCGCGGCTCGCGCGCACGGGGCCTCCGCCGCTGGGCGTGTCGCTGCGCATCCTGCGCGAGGCGTCGCGCGGGGTGGCGGTGGGGCACCGCGCGGGGCTCATCCACCGCGACGTGAAGCCGGGGAACGTCTTCCTGGCGCAGGGCGACGACGCGCGCGAGCTGCAGGTGCGGGTGCTCGATTTCGGCATCGCCAAGGCCGTCACCGAGGAGGAGGACACCTCCAGCGGCCTCACGCAGGACGGGCGCGCGCCCCTCTCCCCCGCGTACGCATCGCCCGAGCAGCTACGCGGCGAGGCGCGGCTGACCCCGGCGTCGGACGTGTTCAGCCTGGGCGCGCTCGCCTTCCAGCTCCTCGCGGGCCAGCGCCCCTTCAGCGACGCCGACCGCAACCGCATGTCGGTGGGGATGGAGGTGCCGATCCCCTCGCTGCGCGCGCGCAACCCGGCCGTCCCCGCCGAGGTCGAGAGCCTGGTGCAGCGCGCCCTGGCGCACGAGGCCGCCGCGCGGTTCGAGAACGCCGGCGCCTTCGCCGACGCCCTCGACGCCGTGATCCGCCGCCTCCCGGAGGAGACCGCCGCCGCGCGCGTCCCCGCCGGCGCCGTGGTCACGCCGCCCACGCCGGACCGCGTCTACGGCGACGACCGCACCGTCCTGGCCGGCGCGGGCGACGAGGACCGCACCGTGCTCGCGCCGCCGGGGCCGCCGCCCGCGCCGTACGTGCCGCCGCAGCCGTACGCGCCCCAGCCCATGCGCCCGCCGCAGCCGGTGATCCCGCCGCGCCGCATGGTGGAGCCGGAGCGCAGCGGCGCGGGGAAGGCGTTCGCGGTCGGCGCGCTGGTGGTGGTGCTGGGTGGCGGCGGCATCTTCGCCTACCAGCAGATGAACCGCGACGACTCCGGCGCGCCCCCGCTCTCCACCCTCTCGGACTCGGCCCGGGCGGACAGCGCGGGCGCGGACTCGATGGACTCCACCGACGCGCTGGCGCTGAGCATGGAGGGGCGCCGCGCGCTGCAGGCGCAGAACTTCGGCGCCGCCGCCGACTTCTTCCGCCGCGCCAGCGATGTGGACCCCAACAACGCCGGCTACCGCGACGGGTACGCCTTCGCGCTGCTGAACCTGGGACGGGCCGAGGAGGCGGAGCGGGTGCTGGTGGACGCCATCCGCATCAACCCGCAGTACGACCTGCTGCACAGCCACATGGCCGACGCCCTGCTGGCGCGCGGCGACACCACGGGCGCGATGCAGTCGCTGGAGCGGTTCATCCAGCTCACCCCCGACCGCCCCGCGCAGACGCAGGCGCAGCAGCGGCTCCAGGCGCTGACGCAGGCGCTGCAGGCGACCCCGCCGCCGCCGCAGACCTTCGACAGCACGACCGTCCCGGCCCCCACCCCGGCGCCGCCCGACACGAGCACCGCCCCGCGCGACACCATCCGTATGCCTGGCTGATGCCGGAGTGGCGGGTCACGGTGCGCGGTGGCGGCCGGGTGGCGCTCCCCGCGTACGGCATGGCCGACGCGGAGCACCAGGTGGAGAAGGAGCTGGAGGAGGCCTGGCCCGGCTGCGCCGCCGAGGTCCTGGAAGTCGCCCGCACCGAGGACCGCGCGCGCATCGTGGAGGAGTTCGCCGTCCGCTACCGCGTGCGCGGCACCGTCACCCACACCGCCGACACCGATGCCGAGGCGCGCACCGCCGTCCTGCGCGGCCTTCGCGCGCGCTTCGCCGGGACGAGGTACGCGGGGGTGGCGTGGGAGGTGGTGGGGTAAGGGGGCCCTCACCCCCAGCGTCGCTCCGCGACGCATCCCCCTCCCCCAAAACTGCCTGGGGGAGGGGGAGCTTGCATGTGCCGGTGCCGGTCCTCCGGTTACTGCGTCCTGTAGGGGCTGCGATTTATCGCGCCCGTGGCCGGCGCTGCTCCGGCCTCCGCACCCGCACACCAACACCCGTAGGGGCAGACCTGCGTGTCTGCCTACCCCCTCGCGCCGCCTCCACCTTTGCATCCCGCACGCGATCCACGATGCCCCGCTGCCGGCCGGCACTTGCGGGTCACGCGCGCGCTGGCATAGCATCCGCAGAGAGACGCAGCCCAGCGATCCACGCCCATCCATCCGCCGGAGATCCGCCGCATGTCCACGCCGGAGATCAAGCTCGACTCCCTCCTCCACGAAGACCGCGTCTTTCCGCCGCCGCCGGAGTTCGCGCGCCACGCGCTCGTGAGCGATCCCGAGGTATACGCGCGCGCCGCGGCGGACCCGCAGGCGTTCTGGGCGGGATGGGCCGAGCAGCTCCACTGGTTCCGCCGCTGGGACACGGTGCTGGAGTGGAATCCGCCCGAGGCGCGGTGGTTCGGGGGCGGGACGCTGAACGCGGCGTACAACTGCCTGGACCGCCACCTGGACGGCCCCAACCGCACCAAGCCGGCGCTCCTCTGGGAAGGCGAGCCGGGCGACCGCCGCACGTACAGCTACGAGGAGCTCCATCGCGAAGTAGGCCGCGCCGCCAACGCGCTCAAGGGGCTGGGGGTGAAGCGCGGCGACCGCGTGGCCATCTACCTCCCCATGATCCCCGAAGCGGCCATCGCCATGCTGGCGTGCGCGCGGATCGGGGCGGCGCACTCGGTGGTCTTCGGCGGCTTCTCGGCCGAAAGCCTGCGCGACCGCATCCGCGACGCCGAGGCGAAGGTGTTGATCACGGCCGACGGCGGCTACCGGCGCGGCGGGGTGGTGGCCCTCAAGCGCGCCGCGGACCAAGCGGTGGAGGAGGAGGGCGGGTGCCCCACCATCGAGCACGTCCTCGTCGTCCGCCGCCACGGCTCCGGCGGCGACTCCCTGGGCGATGCGGCGATGAAGGACGGCCGCGACGTGTGGTGGCACGACCTGGTGGACGCGGCGGAGCCCGAGTGCCCGGCCGAGGAGATGGACGCGGAGGACCTCCTCTACATCCTCTACACCTCGGGGACCACGGGGAAGCCCAAGGGGATCATGCACACCACCGGCGGCTACATGACGCAGGTGTGCGCCACCACCAAGTGGGTCTTCGACCTCAAGGACGACGACGTCTACTGGTGCACCGCGGACGTGGGATGGGTGACGGGGCACTCGTACGTGGTGTACGGGCCGCTCGCCGCCGGGGCCAGCGTCGTCATGTACGAGGGCGCCCCCGACTGGCCAGACCGCGCACGCATGTGGAAGATCGTGGAGGACTACCGCGTCACCATCCTCTACACGGCCCCCACCGCGATTCGCGCCTTCATGAAGTGGGGCACGGAGTTCCCCGCCCAGCACGACCTCACATCGCTGCGGCTGCTGGGCACGGTGGGCGAGCCGATCAACCCCGAGGCGTGGATCTGGTACCACAAGTTCATCGGCGGGGAGCGCTGCCCCATCGTGGACACGTGGTGGCAGACGGAGACGGGCGCCATCATGATCGCCCCGCTCCCGGGCGTCACGCACACCGTGCCGGGCTCGGCCACCACCCCATTCCCCGGCATCCGCGCGGACATCCTGTCGCTCCAGGGCGAGTGCATCGGCACCGGGGGCGGCTTCCTGGCCATCCGCGACCCGTGGCCCTCCATGCTGCGCGGCATCTATGGCGACCCGGAGCGCTTCCGCGAGACGTACTGGACCAAATGGGCCGGCAAGACCGTCGACGGCTCGCAGCCCGGCGAGTCCGTCTACTTTCCCGGCGACGGCGCCAAGCGAGACGAGCGCGGCTACTTCTGGGTGATCGGCCGCATCGACGACGTGCTGAATGTGGCCGGCCACCGCATCGGCACCATGGAGGTGGAGTCCGCCCTGGTGGACCACCCCTCCGTCGCCGAAGCCGCCGTGGTGGGCAAGGCGCACGAGCTCAAGGGGCAGGCGGTGGCGGCCTTCGTGACCCTCAAGGAGGGGCAGGAGCCGACCGAGGCGCTCAAGAAGGAGCTGAGCGAGCACGTGGTCCGTAAGATCGGCGCCATCGCCCGCCCCGACGCGATCCTCTTCGCCGGCGACCTCCCCAAGACCCGCTCCGGCAAGATCATGCGCCGCCTCCTCAAGGACATCGCCGAAGGGCGCGCCCTGGGCGACACGACGACCCTGGCCGATCCCAACGTGGTACAGCGGCTCAAGGGGGAGTACGAGTCGAAGGAGTCGTAACCGAGGGGGCGACGCACAGACACAACGGAGGCACGGGGACGATGTGGTCTCCGTGCCTCTGCGCATCCGTGCACCGCCAGAAACCCGCCACCCGCGTCCCTCTAAAAGGAAACGATGGCAGCCCGTGCAGCTGCGCATCACCCACTTCGTTCGCGGGCGCGTGGAAAAGGGTACGGAGAGCCGCGTCGTGGTGACGGCGGTCCTGGGCCCCACGATCCTGGTTCGCGAATTCCCGTACGGCACTCCCTTCAGCGACGCGATTGTGCTGGAAGACCAGGCCGACTTCGCGCAGGCGGGGCGGCAGCCTTACACCGGTGTCGTCACCGTGCTGATCGAGCAGCGCGGGAGTGACGCCGCCATTCTGGTCGCCATCGACAGCATCGATGCCACGTTCGAGCTCGCGCGGGAGGAGGAAGGCGCGGCCGGATGACACCGGCACACGGCGGCCCGTTCCGATCATTTTCCTTGTCCCCCCGTCCGCCTCTCGCTTAGAATAGTTCTCCGGGCGCAGCTCCACCCCCCGCGCCCGGCCTAGCACCCCCGCCGCACCTGAAACGCCCTCAGCGCGCCACCACGCGCACGTGCCCCGTACGGGCGCTCCAACCTTCCACCTGGAACGGTCCCATGTCACAGTTCAAAGTCAAGGCTCACTGGCTCAACGTCCGCGACGCCGCCGACGGAGACGCGGCGGTGATCGCCGAGATCCCGCGCAACACCGTGTTCACACGCGACACCACGTCGACAGACGGGCACTGGGCACGCATCCAGGCCGTCCTGAAGGGAATGCCCATCGTGGGCTGGGCATCCACCGACCCGCGCTGGAGCGCTCCGTACGCGGCGGCGGCCGCGCCCTCCGAGTTCAGCAACGCGCGCTTCAGCAGCGCGCGCCGCGAGGCGTACATCGAGTCCGTGCTCGGCGACCCGGACAAGTTCAACTTCCTACGGCAGTCGCGGCAGGCGTGGGGCGCCGGGACGTGGGCGCACGGCTTCGTGGATGGTGGAAAGCACTTCCGGGTTTCGGCGAGCTGGAAGGAGTCGCAGAACGGGCGGCTCAAAATCGTGGAGCGCACCACCGAAATCTCCGCCGATCAGTTCGCGAAGCAGTTCGGGGGTGCCGGGGCCGCGACGTACTGCAACTTCAACATCTCGTACTGCTACAGCCAGGCGTACGGCGGGAGCAACCTCCAGGACTCCAACGGCACGGGCGCCGCGGGCGAGCGGAGCGCCAACATGCTGATGGACTTCTTCAAGGCGCACTGGCGCGCCGTGGAGACTCCGGAAGCCGCCGCCATCGCGAACGCGGGTGGCTTCGTGGTGGTGGCATGGAAGAACCCGTCCGGGCACGGCCACGTCATGTTCCTGACCGACGGCTGCGACCCCGGCGGCGATCCGGACGGGCTGAACTGCTTCCACGTGGGGAGCGGTGCGCCGCGCCGCGCCACGGTGGGGAAGATCTTCAAGGATACAAAGATGCTGCGTTACTTCGTGGACCCCGCCACGCACGACGAGTGGCACTCCGCCGGCGACGCTCCGGCCGCGCTGGTGGCGGAGGCGCCCAAGGCGGAGCCGTTCTCCATCGACACCGACCTCAAGGCGCGCCCCTCCACGGCGACGGCCGAGAAGATCGACGCGTTCCTGCAGAAGGCGGCACCGGGGCTGGCCGGCATCGGCGCCGCGGTGATGGCCGCCGCCAAGAAGTACGGGATCAACCCCGTCTACATCGTCGCGCACGCCTGGCACGAGACGGGGAAGGGCACCTCCAACATCTACCTCAAGAAGAACAACCTGTTCGGATGGGGCTCTTTCGACGCAACGCCCTTTGCATCGTCCGGCAAGTTCCCCGACCGTGCCACCTGCATCGACTACGTGATGGGACGCATCGACGCGCTGTACCTGACGCCGGGGGCGAAGTACTTCCGCAAGCGCCCCTGCCTGGGGAACGACGCGTACGGGATGAACGTCTTCTACGCCACGGACAAGAAGTGGGGGAGCAAGATCGCCCGGATCGCGGGGATCATCGAGGCCGGGCTGTAGCTCGCGCGCGGCTCCGCTGCGGGACCCAGCGAAGACACGGAGATGGGCTCATCTCCGTGTCTTCGGGGAGGCAGCGGGAAAATTTCCGTGTTGTATCCATCTACCTCCAGACGCCCACCAGCAGTCCTCGCCAGCCAGGCGCTTCCACGCGCCTGCCCGCCTCCGATACGTCCGGCACACCGGCAGGGAAATCAAACGAGTGTGTCCATCCGTTATTTGGACCTCGTTCACCGAACCCCGCCCCACGCCTAACCCCACGCTTAGGCTCATGCGACAAGACACCGCCACAAAGAGGAGAAAGCTCGCACAGGGCGCGCGCAAGCACCTCCCCACCCACCCGGACGGTGAACCGCATAGCGGCATGGTCGCCCAGCTGCGCGCGGCGCTCCCTGGCCCGGATGGCGAACCTGCCGCCTCGAAGCGCGCGGCCGTGGCGCCCGCCCAAAACCGCGGCGCACTGTACGCCGCCCTCCCGCAACACCCCGACGAACCCACCCCCACCCGCAGAGCGCGCCATGGCTGACGCCCAGATCTCCAACGACCCGACCCAATCCTTCGACATCAACATCGTCGGCCAGACGCCGCATGTCTTCGCCTACCGCATGTGGCACAAGCAGCCGGGCGCACCCGACTTCACGCAGTTCACCGAAGGCGATACCGGCGACACGGTTCCCGATCACGTGCAGCTGGGGCCGGTGCCGTCCGGGACGCTCGTGAAAGCCGCCTTCGCCGTGGGTGGGAAGTTGAAGAACTACCGCGCACTCGTCACCTTTGCGCAAGGCGGGAAGATGGTGGTCGGCGGAGCCGTCACCGTAACGGGCCAGACGCTGGGCGGTGGTGGCGGCGCGCGGGTACTCACCCTGGTCCTCGCCTGAGGGAGAGCAGACATGAAGACGCGCATCACTTTCGGTGCGATCGCGGCATCGCTCACGCTCCTCCACCCGGCGAGGGCACAGCAGCCTTCCAGCGCACCCGAGTTCATCACCGCGGTTCCAGAGAGCCCGGCCTTCATCTTCCTGAACGCCAGCCCCACCAAGGTTACGCGCCCGGGGGCAACGCGCGATTTCGGCGCGAGCCTGATCAACGGCATCAACGACGAGGGGAAGGTGCAGCAGGGGTTCGCGCTGGAGGCGACACCCATCGACGTGGTGCCCGGATTCAACCTGACGCTTCCAGAATACCGCAAGTGGTTGAACTTCGTCGCGGCCAACGCGCAGCTCTCCGTCGGCACGGTGCGGGCGGCGGCGGACAGCGCGTCGACCGACCTGGCGGTGGGACTGCGGCTTACGCTGCTGGATCAGGGGGATCCACTGCTGGACCAGACCTTCACGACGGAACTGGGGGCGAGGCTGCGCAAGTGCACCATCATCGACCCGAACAAGCCGAACGAGGAGACCGAAAAGGCGATGGCTGCCTGCGCCGACTCGGTGGCGAGTGACGCGTACGGCACCTGGACGAAGAAGCACTGGTATGCACGCCGCGTCGCGATCGGGGTCGCCGGGGGTACGCGGTTGGAGCAGTCGAGTCTGTCGGAAACCGACGGACTGGGCGCACAAATCTGGGCCGTGGCCGCGAACCCGGTAGGGACCAGGGCGCAGATCATCGGGCAGCTGACCGGCGGCCGACGCACCTTCGGCACCGACACGGTGGCGTCCACGCGGATCACCTACGGCGCGCGGCTGGTGGGCGGGAGCGCCACTTTCAACGGCTTCGCGGAACTGGTCGGTGAACACTCCTCACTCACCGCTAAGACGACGGCGCTCTGGTCGGGAGGCATCGAATTCCGGATCGGCAAAGACCTGTGGATCGCCACCGGGTTGGGAACGCGCTACCACGAGCTGGAGAAGGACGCCCGCTCCGTGGTGATCGCCAACCTGCGCTGGGGAATGACGAGCAAGTCACGCTTCGCAAGCCTGCGGTGAAAGTGCTCCGACGCCGGTCACGGCCCAAACGAGATCATTGCTGAACACGTGGTAGAAGGGGGAGCAGCGTGCTCCGACTGCCCCCCTTTCATCTTGCGCACGCGTCACTGGAAACCTTCCCGTGCGAGTCCATCCCGAAGGACCGGCGGCGACCCCGACCCGGGCACCGCTCCCCGGCCCTTCCCCTGGCTGCTCCGCCTGTTGCGTATAACGGGGCTCCCCGGGCGCAGCACCTTCTCCCAGCACACGGGCGAGTACCCTCGCCCGACCCGCGCCCCCCAGGCGCGCCGCCACAAGGCGCAACCTTCCATCACCGTAAATTCATGAGCACGCCCCAAGACTCTTCCCTGCTGGCGGAGACCATCCAGCCGACGGTCGCGCCGGCGTCCGTGTACGACCTCCCGGCCCCGCCGGGACCCGAGGAGATCTCCAGGTACGAGGGGGTGGTGGCGACCATCCTCCCCCCCGTGCCCGTCCGGGTGGAGCGGGTCGCGGTGCTCGTGTGCCACGGGATGGGGCAGCAGGTTCCCTACGAGACGCTCGACTGCGTGGCCAAGGCCCTGGCCAGCAAGGAGGAAGCAGCACAACGCGCCGCTCCGCCGAACAACGAGAAAGTGGCCAAGCCCAGGGTGAGCTTTGCGCGCATCGGGAAACAGCGCCTGGCGCGCGCGGAGCTCACCGTCGCCGGCGCAGACGGGCTGCGCGAGGTGCACGTCTACGAGGGGTACTGGGCGCCGCTGATGGAAGGGCGCGTGGCCGCTTGGGACGTCACGAAGTTCCTCTTCGGCGCCGGAGCGACCGGCCTCCGCTATGCGTGGCGCGGGAAATGGGACCGCTGGATGTTCGGCAGTCCACAAACTTTGAAGATCAAGAAAAGCACCAAGTGGGCCCTGTTCACCGCGTTCGTGGTGGTGATCTCCGCCCTTGCGTTATACGGGGTGCTGCTCGCCGTCGCTCTCGCCAAGGCGATCCTGTTCCTGTGGGTGGGCGCCGCGTCCGCATCCTCCGAATGGCACGCGGGCTCTCTGGTCCGCGCCCTCACCTCGGACCTGTTGGCCTCGCCGCTGGTGCTCCCGGCCCTGGCGATCGCCCCCGCGCTCGTCCTCGTCATCGTGAAGTTCGTGACCGGGTGGCGACCGAAGATGCCAACGCGCGCCGTACTCCCGGTGATGATCGTCCTGGGACTCTGGACGGTATTTTCGGCCGCGACCCTGGTCGTCCACTGGGCTGTGTGGGTAATCGATTCGGAGAAATTTCCACTGAGCCGCATCGTGTACACGGAGGACATCGCGCTGTGGGGTGACAACCTGTTCTATCCCATCTTCGTGATCGCGGCCCTGATCGCCGTGGCCTGGATCCGTGCGTTCTACATCCAGTACTTCGGCGACGTGGCGGCGTACGTGTCGTCGCACAAGGTGAACAAGTTCGCGGAGGTGCGCGAGCAGGTGAAGGCCGTGGGGCGCGACACGGCGCGCGCGGTGTACGGGGCCACGGACCCGGTGACGGGCGAGTCGATCTACCAGAAGGTGCTGGTGGTGGGACACTCGCTGGGATCGGTGGTCGCTTACGACACGCTGAACGGG
>DASVVI010000374.1:0-1541 GCA_036386635.1 Longimicrobium sp. | reverse complement strand
GGGACGCCGGCGCCGCGGTGGGTTGGGTCAGGCCATCGCCCTCCTTGGTGGAATGGCTCCCGGATCAGGAGGCGCGCGGCTGGCCGTGCAGGACGAGGCATGCCATTCGGCAAGGTTCCCCCCCGCTCACCTGACAGCCCTCCGTGTCCTCTCTGTCTACTTTAGTGCGGTGCAGAGGCGCGGCAAAAGGGGTTTGGGGCACTCGAACGGGTCCGCCGCCCCATAGCCGCCAGTCCGGGGAAGCGCCGTACCTGCTGGTGGAACCAAAGAGGGGGGTCATCCGCCCCATGCCGGGAACGGTGGCGGAGGGCATCTTCTGCGGGAGTCGTAAGGCAGAATCCCCGAACGGAGCCATCCCCATGCGCGCATCCCCTTACCTCCTCGAGCACCCGCGCGAAAGCGACGCGCTCCACCGCATCCGGGCCGTGGCCCGGGCCGCGGCGGCCGCGCTGGACGCGGGCTCGGCGGACGGGCTGGCGCGCGCGCTGGAGGATGCGGCGCGGCCGGCGCTCTCCTTCGACGCATTCCGTTTGGCCACCTACGACGCCGCTACGGACACCCTCCGCTACCACGGCAACTCGCCGCGGGGTGCGGGCGCCCTGGCGTGCGCGGAGACGCCGGACCGCTGGGTGGTGCGCGGCAAGCGGACGCTGGCCACCGGGCGCCCCCACGACGGGTGCGGCAACGGCGGATCGGCTATTCGCACGCCGGTGATGGCGGGGCGCGAGCTGCTGGGCGTGCTGGCGGTGGAGACTGGCGACCCCGCGCGCTACTCCGCCCACGACGTGGAGATGATGGAGGCGCTCGCGGCTATCGCGGCATCGCGCCTCGCGCACCTGCGCCTGGCGGGCGAGCACCGCGCCGCCGCCGAGGCCGTGCACGCATCGGAGAGCCGCTTCCGCGCGATGTACCGCCAGTTCCCGCTGAGCGTGCAGATCTTCTCCCCCGAAGGTCGCACCATGGACGTCAACGAGGAGTGGGAGGAGCTGTTCGGGCTGAAGCTGGAGGACACGCGCGACTGGAACCCGCTGCACGAGCCGCAGCTCGCCGAGCTGGGCGACCTGCTGCGCCGTGCCTTCGCGGGGGAGACGCTGGAGCTTCCGCCGTCGCTCTTCGACACGCGCAGCGCCATCGGCGCGGACGCGGCGTCGGCTCCGCGCTGGATCCAGGCGTCGGCGCGGCCGGTGCGCGCGGCGGACGGGGAGATCCGCGAAGTCATCATCGTCCACCAGGACGTGACCGACCTCAAGGAGGCGCAGGCGGAGCTGGAGCGCACCAACCTGGAGCTGGAGCGCCGCGTGGACGAGCGCACCACGGAACTGGCGCGCGCCAACGCCGCGCTGGAGGAGGAGGTCGCCGAGCACGAGGAAGCGCGAGAGGAGCTCCTCCGCCGTACGCAGGAGCTGGAGGGGATCTTCCAGGCCCTCCCCGACGCCTACTTCCGCCTGCGCCCGGACGGGACGATCGTGGACCACCGCGCCGGCTCCGAGTGGAGCGGCCTGGTACCCGCGGGCGACACGGCGATCCGCCGCATGCAGGAG
>DASVVI010000373.1:0-3067 GCA_036386635.1 Longimicrobium sp. | reverse complement strand
GCCGGGGCCCCCGTCGCGGCCATCGCGGGGGGCGCGGATCTGCTGGTGGGGGTGGACGATCCCGCCGCCGTGGTGCGTACGCTGGCCTCCGCGGTCGAGCGCGGCACGCTCTCCGCCGCGCGCGTGGATGAGGCGGTGCGGCGCATCTTCGCCGCCAAGGCCCGGCTGGGCGTGGATCGGCCGCGCCAGGACTCGCTCTCCACCGTGCGCGCTGCCCTGCGCGGAACGGAGGCGCTCGGACTGGCGGAGGAACTCCACGGGCGCGCCGTGAACGTGGCGGGCGCGGCGCCCGCTGCCCTCCTGCGCGGCTGCACGCGGACCGTCCTGATCCTCCCAAAGAACTTCCATCTCCCGATCTTTACCGCCGAGCTGGCGCGGCGCTCGCGCGGGCTGGCCGCGCTGGGAACGCCGTGGGTGGCGCGGCACGGCCCGCTCTCCGCCCTCGCGTCGTGGCCGGCCAACGACGCGCCCTGCGTGGTCGCCGTAGCGCTGCCCGGCGCCGCGCCACGCGTGGTGGACCGGCTCCCCGGCGTCGCCATCCCCGCGGACACCGTGAAGCGCGACAGCACCACCGCCCCTGCGGACACGGCGTCGCGGCGCATCGTCTACGTTTCCTTTCTCCCCGCCCCCGGCGACTCGCTTCCCCAGGTCCCCTCCGCGGTGCTGGCGTGGGGGACGGGGCCGGAGGCGCAGCGGGCGGCGGCGCGCGCGGTGACCGGCGTACTGGAGCGCGAGGAGGTTGCGCCGCGGCCGCTCGCCTGGCCCGCCGCCCGCACTCTGGAGCGCGCGCCCGCCGAGGAGGCGGGGATGAGCGCCGACTCGCTGGCCCGCATCGACCGGCTGATGCGGAAGGCGATCGACGACGGCATCTTCACCAGCGCGGCGGTGGCGGTGGGGCGGCGGGGGAAGCTGGTGAAGCTCACCGGCTACGGCCGCACCGGCGGCGTTCCCGTCGATCCCGAGACCACCCTGTTCGACCTCGCGTCGCTCACCAAAGTGGTCGGCACGACTGCGGCCGCGATGGCGCTGGTGGACGACCGCCAGCTTCCCCTGGACGCGCCGGTGCGGCGCTACGTGCCGCTCTTCCGCGGCGGCGAAAAGAGCAGCGTCACCATCCGCCACCTCCTCACCCACACCTCCGGCCTCCCCGCCGGCGCGGACCTGTACGGCGACGCACGCGACCCGGAGCAGGCGCTGCGGCGGGTCTACCGCACGCCGCTCGTCTCCAGCCCGGGCGAGAAGATGGAGTACAGCGACTTCGGCATGATCACCATGGCCGAGGTCGTGCGGCGGCGCGCGGAGGTGCCGGTGGACCAGTTCCTGGCGCGGCGCGTCTACGGTCCGCTGGGGATGCAGTCGACGCAGTACGATCCCCCCGTCGCGCTGGTGCAGCCGATCACGGTGCCGACCGCCCTGCGCTCCGAGCGGCCGTACACCATCGACGGCGTGGTGCACGATGCCAACGCCTTTCGGCTGGGGGGTGTGACCGGCCACGCGGGGCTCTTCTCCACGGCCCGCGACGTCGCCGTCTACGCGCAGACGATGCTGAACGGCGGGTCGTACGGCGCGCGCCGCGTGTGGTCGCCGCGCACGGTGCGCATCTTCGCGGCGCCGCAGGGGCTCCCCGGCAACCGCGGCCTGGGGTGGGACAAGCCCGCCCCCCGCTCCTCCGCGGGCGACTACCTGTCGTCCAGCTCCTTTGGCCACCTGGGCTTCACCGGCACCTCCGTCTGGATCGATCCGCAGCGCGACATGTTCGTGATCATCCTGACCAACCGCACCTACGACGGCGGCACCACCGGCGAGATCTACCGCGTGCGCCAGACGGTGAACACCGCGGCCGTGCTCTCCATCACGGACGTCAAGATCACCCCGCGCCCCGGCACCATCGCCGCCCAGCCCAAGCCGAAGCCCAAACCCAAGCCGAAGCCGCGCCGCCCGCCGAGAAGGCCGCGGGGGCGGCGGGGGTAGCCCTCACCCCCGCTCGTTCCTCGCTGCCCGCCGACGCCGCCGTTGTCGTAGGGGCAGACCTGCGTGTCTGCCCTCCCTCGCCCCGGCCCGAACCCGCCGCACGCACCGATCCCGTAGGGGCGCGATTCATCGCGCCCGTCCTCGCCCCGACTACGATCCCCGCCCCTCAGCACCTAACCCCGACCCAGGTAGGGGCCGCCCCACGTGGCTGCCCGTGCCCGCCCGCGCGCCGCCTCACGCACCCGCGCACACCCATACATGCGACCGCCCCTCCCCCAGGTGGGTTTGGGGGAGGGGCCGCGAGGTGACGAGCGGGGGAGGGGGCCTCCGCCCCGCGCTCAGCCCTCGTCGTCGTCGTCCAGGTCGCCGAGCGAGTCCAGGTGGTCGTCCGTGTAGTCCTCCTCCGGAAGCTCCTCGTCGTCCACGTCCTCCACGTCGGCGGAGTCGTCGTCCTCCATGTCCTCGTCGAGGCCGATTTCATCTTCGAGCGCGGCGGAAGGCACGATCTCCGTCGTTTCCTCGGCCTCGGAGACGATGGGCTCGGGGACGGCGTCCTCGTTCACCACGCGCGCCACGTCCATCACCGTGTCCTTGGGGCCCAGGTTGATCAGCTTCACCCCCTGCGTGTTGCGGCCGATCACCCGGATCCCGTTCACCGGCTGGCGGTTGATGACGCCCTGGCGCGTGATGACCATCAGCTCGTCGCCTGGGTGCACCTCCATGATCGCCACCACGCGGCCCGTCTTGTCCGTCGCGCGGATGTTGATGACGCCCTTGCCGCCACGGCCCTGCAGTCGGTACGCCTCCACGTCGGTGCGCTTCCCCATCCCCGTCTCGGTGACCACCAGCAGCGTGGGGCCGGGCTTGGTGACCACCATCCCCACCACGCGGTCGTCGCCCTGCAGCGCGATGCCGCGCACGCCCGTGGTGGCGCGCCCCATCTCGCGAATGCGGCCCTGCGGGAAGCGGATCGCCATCCCCTCGTACGTCGCCAGGATCACCTCGCAGCTGCTATCCGAGATCTGCACGGAGATCAGCTCGTCGCCCTCGAGGACGTTGATGGCGTTGAGGCCCACCTTGCGCGGATTTCCGTAGG
>DASVVI010000372.1:0-5108 GCA_036386635.1 Longimicrobium sp. | reverse complement strand
CTCGCTCACCGCCGAGCGCGTGACCTCGGCGAAGCGCACCTGCAGCAGCACCTGCGACGCGGCCGGCGCGGAGAGGTTGTTGACGATGGTGGCGCCCGAGCCCCCGGCGATCTCCAGGATGCGCCGCGCGACGGCGGCGCTGCTCACCGTGCCGGAAAGGACGACGCTGTTGCCGCTGGCCAGCACCGTGAAGCGCTCGGCGGGGAAGAGGGTGCGCAGCGTCTGCTCAAGCCCGCGGATGTCCGGCGTCACCTCCACGGTGTAGAGGCGGTGCGCGCCGCTGGCGTCCCACAGCATCAGCGAGGTGGTCCCCAGCTTCTTGCCGTTCACCAGGATCTCCTGCGGCGACACCGCAAAGATCTCCGCCACTTCGGGATCCGCGATGGAGAGGCGCGCGAGGGCGACCGGCTGCACCAGGAGCGCCGTCTGCCCGCGGGCCACCACCACCACGCGGTCGCCGGCGGGGATCACCCGCTGCGCGGCGGGGGCGGCGGGCGGTGCGGTGCGCTGTGCCGCGGCGGGGAGCGCGAGCACCCCTGCCGCCAGCGCCAGCAGGCGCAGGGCGGCCCGTGCCGGCGAAGTGACCGCCCGGCCGCGGATGCTGAAGGGGTAACGCATGGTCCCTCGCCTTCTAGAAGGTGGTGACGGAGCGGTCGCTCCCCCGGAAGATCTCGACGCTCCGCCCCGCCCGCGCACGTGCCGGCGCGGTGGAGGGGGCGCGGGCGGGCCGCTCGGCACGGACGGCCGGCGGGGCGGGCGGTGGCGCGCTGTTCCCCAGCAGCCCGGTGGTGCGGATGCCGCCGGTGCTCACCTGGGTGCCGTCCATCGTGTTGCGGAGCGCCAGCTGGATGCGCCCCTCGGCCGAGGACAGAGCCAGGATCTCGGCCTGGTCGGGGAGCACCAGCAGGGTGATGACCGCCGCGGCCTGGGGCTTCCCGTCGTTGTCGCGCGCGATCGACTGGCCGGCGGCCAGCACCTGCACGTTCTGCAGGACCAGGCGCGTTCCCGCGATGCGGTCCTGCCCGGCCGGCAGGGTGGCCAGGACGTCGACGCGGGTGCCGGGGGTGACGAAGCCGGCCACGCCGATCACCTCGTCCACCCGCACGCTCACGGCGCGCATCCCCTCGGGGATCAGGATGGGGAGGCCGCCGCCCGCGTCCTTGCGGGCCAGCTTGCCGGCCATGAGCGGCTCGTTGGTGCGCATCGGGGTCACCACGCCGCGCCCCACCACCTCGGCCGCCGTGCGCGCATAGCCGGCGGGGAGCGCGTCGGCCGGCCACGCCACCAGGCGCACGTCGGCGGAGGAGAGGACGGAGCCGGCGGGAAGGTCGCGCGCCGCCACGGCCACGCGGTCGCTCCGGGGCTCCGGGCGCGCCGCCGCGGCGGGGGCCGGTTCCAGGTATCCCGCCGCCAGGTACGCCGCTCCGGCTCCGGAGGCCAGCGCCATTCCGAGTACCACCCACAGCCTTTTCATCGCTCCCGCCTCACTCGTTGCGCATCACGAACGCCGTTCCCAGGGTGACGGCACCTCCGCCACTGGTCCCGCCCAACGACCTCAGAAAGGTGAGCTGGTACGGGTATCTCACCGCCACCCGCGCCGGCTCTCCGGTGGGGGCGTTCACCCCCGTGAGCTCGATCTCCGCCAGGTCCGCGTCCAGCGAGACCGCGGTGAGCGCGTTGCGCACCACCGTTCTCACCGAGTCCTCGGTGACCGCGGGATCCGCGATGACGGCGATCCGCGCCCCTTCGCGTGCGGCGTCCGTCACGGCCTGGTGTGCGTTCCATGCCCGGCCGAACTCGAAGACGCCGACGATCAGCAGCATCAGCACCGGCACGATCAGCGCGAACTCGACGACCGCCTGTCCCTCGTCGCTCCGGCGGAAGAGCCCGGCGCGGCTCACAGGAACCACGCGGCCAGGGACCCCACCGCGATCGCCACCCCGTACGGGATGGTCACCGCGCCCGGCGAGGCCAGCGTGAGCCGCTCCCCGGTGCGCCCGCCCGTCGCCCAGTGCCCCACCAGCTCGCGTGAGCGGAACAGGACGGGGAGGATGACTCCGCGACGCCCCGCCTCGGCCAGCGCCAGCACGCCGCCGGCGACTGCGGTGATCAGGAGCGCCGGCACCACGCGCCCCGTCCCCAGGAACGCGCCCGCCACGGTCAGCAGCTTCACGTCGCCCCCGCCCATCGCGCGTACGGCGAAGAGCGGAAAGGTGAGGGCGAATGCCAGCGCGGCTCCGGCCACGCCGCCCAGGAGCGCCGCGGGACCGCTCGGCGCGAGCAGGACGAGGGCGGCCGCGAGGCCTGCAGCCGTGAGCTTGTTGGGAATGCGGCCCGTGCGCAGGTCCGTGCCGGCGGCAAGCACCAGCAGGGCGACGAAGATGGTGGTGTTGATCAGGGGAAGCATGAGTCCTCCGTTTCGAAGCGCAGGGTGGTACGTGCCAGCATCACAGAGTGAAGCCGGAGATCGCGTCCCATCCCAATCGCTCTCGTACCGCCTACCGGCCGGGAACCCGCTCCCCGGCCGACTTCAACTGCTTGCCGCTCAGCCTACCGTGTCCAGCGTGTTGCCCATGCGCGTGAAGACCGCGGCGATCTTGTCCTTGAAGATCACGAGCGCGCCGATCACGGCCAGCGCCACCAGCGCGATCACCAGCCCGTACTCCACCAGGCTCTGCCCGGACTCGTCGCGACGGAACTGGTTCCAGAGTGCCTTCATCTCGTCCTCCCGGCCCAGCGGGCCTATTGTGTGGGGTTTCTGTCCCAGAGTGCCTCCTGGACGGCAGCGGAAAGGGCAATCGATGTGCCGCAATTTCGTTGCAATATTTCGTTGCAGATGGAAAGGATCTTTCCATCCGAAACCCGAATTTTTCCGCGCCACCGCTACGATTTAGCCATCGGAAACGCGCGCTGGAGCCCGGAAGTGTAAAACCGTTTTTCGTATAAACGGATGGGGGAGCAAGACCCTTCGAAATGCGGCCTTTCCCGCACGGGATTGCGCGATGGGGCGATTGGGACGCTCGAGTCCCACACTGTTGCGCGCGCGCCACGGTTGTTGCAGGATGCATGAGCACGCGGCCGCGCACGCTCTCCCCCTGCCGCTGTCCCTCCCCCACGCTCCAGGATTCCGCCATGAAGCTTCCCGGCACCGCCCTGCGCGCGTACTTCCGCGACGCGCGCGACGCTTTCGCCTACGCCCCGGTCGAGGTGCTGATGGGTGTGGCGCTCGCCGTCGCCTTCTCCATCTCGCTCCGCCAGGAGCAGGAGCAGTGGTGGGCGCGCGTCTTCACGGCCGCCGTGCTCGCGCTGCCGCTGGTGTTCGGCGCGAGCGTGCTGCGCGCGCGAGGTCTGCTCTCCGCGGAGGCACGCTGGGGCGCCACCGCGCTGGTCCTGGCGTGCGTGGGGGCGTACGCCTCGTGGTTCTTCAACCCCCGGCTGGATTCGGAGGGGTGGAGGGCGGCGGCGCTGACGGGCGCGGCGTGGCTGGCGCTGCTGCTGGCCGCCTTCCCTGGCGAGGAGACCGGCCGGCGGCGGCGCCTCTGGCGCTTCGACGCCCTTCTGCTGGGGCGCATGCTGGCGGTGGGGCTGTACGGCGCGGCGCTCTTCGCCGCGCTCGCCGGGGCGGTGGCGGCGGTCACCTCGCTCTTCGAGCTGCCCAGGCCGCAGCACCTGTACCAGGACCTGGCGGGGGCCGTCTTCTTTGCGCTCGTCCCCTGGGTGGTGGCCGGCGGGGTGCCCGTGCTGGCCGCGGAGGGCGACGGCAGCTCCCCGCTGACCGCCGTGCGCCGCGCGGGCCGCTACCTCTACGCGGTGGTGCTGGTGGTGTACCTGGCGATCCTCTTCGCCTACACCATCAAGGTGGCGGTCACGGGCGACCTCCCCCAGAACACCCTGTCGCCCATCGTCCTCTTCGCGGGGCTGGCGGGGCTGCTGGGCGGTATCTTCCTGGAGCCGCTGCAGGACGATCCCGAGACGCGCGGGGTGGCGCGCCTCGTACGCATCTTCCCGGCGCTCCTCCTTCCCCTCCTTCCGCTCCCCATCTGGGCCGTGGGGGTGCGCCAGGACCAGTACGGGTGGACGGAGTTCCGCTACCTGCGCCTGCTGGTGCTCGTGGCGCTGGCGGTGCTGGCCGTGTGGGGGACGGTGCGCCTGGTGCGGCGGCGCGCTCCGCTGCTGTCGCCGGTGCCGGCGGTGCTCGCCGCCGCGCTGCTGCTGGGATCGGTGGGGCCGTGGAGCGCGCAGGCCGTGTCGCGCCGCGACCAGAGCGGCCGCCTGCGCGCGGCGCTCACGCAGGCGGGGATGATGCGCGGGGGGCGCCTCGTACGCCCGCTCATCGCCCTCGGAAAGGACTCCCCGAGCCCGTTGACGCTCCCCGCCGCGCAGTACGAGCGCGTGTCGGGGGCGCTCACGTACCTGTACGACGAGCACGGCGCCGGCGCGGCGGGGCGGGTGCTGGGTGCCGACGTGAGGCGCTACGGGAGCGGGTGGCTGGTCATGCGCGCCCTCGGCCTCCGCCGGGGGTGCGAGCGCCCGGCGGCCCGCAGCTTCGAGGGCACCCTCCCCCAGGGCACCCCCATTCCCACGGGTGGCGGAACGGTGTACCTGGTCAATACCGACCCACGGGATCCCGCCGACGACCCGGCGCCCGCGGTCACGATGCAAGACGCGGTGGTAACGGTGACGGTGCCGGGGGCGTCCCCGTGGACGGCGCGCGTCGAGCTCGGCCGGCTCGTTCCGCTCCTGCATGCGCGCGGCGAGTGCGATGCCGTCGCGGCCACGGCCGCGCTCGAGCTGCCGGAGGCGCGCTTCCCCCTGACCGACGCCGCGGGTCGCATCCGCGGCGAGCTGGTGATCCTGAAGGTGAGCTTCGACGACCCAACGGTCGAGGCGCCCACCGATCCCAACACGCCGATGATGGTTTCGCGCCTCGAGGCGATGCTCATCTTGCGGCCGTAAGGGCGGGACGCCGCCGGGGGTAGGGCGCGGGGCGCGGGGCGCGGGGCGCGGGGGCGCGGAGGCGCGGTGGCGCGGAGGCGCGGGGCGCGGGGGCGTGGGGCGTGGGGCGTGGGGCGACTGAAGTCGCGGCTACAACGGCGCAAAGTCACCCT
>DASVVI010000371.1:0-2974 GCA_036386635.1 Longimicrobium sp. | reverse complement strand
TCGCCTGCGCCAACGTCGCCAACCTGGTGCTCGCGCGCACGCTGGCGCGCCGGCGCGAGATGGCGGTGCGCGGCGCGCTGGGTGCGAGCCGCGCCCGCCTCGTGCGGCAGCTCGCGGTCGAGAGCGTGCTCCTCTCCCTCGCCGGGGGCGCGTTCGGGACGCTGCTGGCATTCTGGGCCGTGCGCGCGCTGGTCGCCGCGCGCGCCGACGCGGTGCCGCGCCTCGCCGAAGCCAACGTGGACGCGCGGGTGCTCGCCTTCGCGCTCGTGGCGGCGCTGGCGAGCGGCGTGGTGTTGGGGGCCTTCCCGGCGATGCGGGCCACGGGCGGCTCCATCTTCCTTGCGCTGCGCCAGGGCGGCCGCACGGCCACGGGCGGCGGGCGCGGCATGCGGGGCGTGCTGGTTGTGGCGCAGATCGCCCTGGCGACGATGGTGCTGGTGGGAACCGGGCTCGTGCTCAACAGCCTCGTCCGACTCACCCGCGGCGATCCGGGCTTCGATCCCGCCGGAGTGCTGACCGCGGAGCTCACGCTCCCCGAGGCGGCGTATCCGGACGCGCGGGCGCAGGCGGCGCTATACGGCGCGGTGGCGGAGCGCGTGCGCGCCCTGCCCGGCGTGCGGGCGGCCGCGGTCGTCAACCCGCTCCCCCTCAGCGGCAACCTGTGGGGCGCCGGCTTCGTGCCCGAGGGGCTCGCCACCGCGCCCGGCGAGCAGACGCCGAACGCGCAGTACGCCGCGGTGACGCCCGGCTACTTCGACGTGATGCGCATCCGCATGCTGCGTGGAAGGCCGTTCGGCGCGGCGGACGGAGCGGACGCGCCCGCCGTGGTGGTGGTGGACGAGACCCTCGCCGCGCGCTACTGGCCGGGCCAGAACGCCATCGGCAAGCGCCTGCACGTGGCGGGTCGGCCGGACACGGCGTGGGCCACCGTCGTCGGTGTGGCGGCGCGGGTGTCATCCGCCGCGCTCGACGCGCCCGAACAGCCGCAGATCTACCTTCCCCACACGCAGCGCACCCGCTCGTCCGCGCACTTGGTGGTTCGCGCCGCCGGCGATCCCCTGGCACTGCTGCCTGCCGTGCGCCGCGCCGTGCGCGAGGCGGACCCCGCGCTCCCCATGGGCGACGTCCGCACCATGGCGCGGGTGGTGGGCGACTCGGTGGCGCCGCGCCGCTTCACCGCGCTCCTCCTTTCCGCCTTCGGCCTGGCCGCGCTCCTGGTGGCGTCGGTGGGGCTGTACGGGGTCGTGTCGTACGCGGTGGGCCAGCGCGAGCGCGAGCTTGGGCTGCGCATGGCGCTCGGCGCGCGCGCCGGCGACGTGGTGCGCATGGTGGTGCGCGAGGGCGTGGTGCTCGCCGCGGCCGGCGTGGGGCTGGGCGCCGCCGGGGCGCTGGCGCTGGGCCGCTCGCTCTCCAGCCTGCTCTACGGCGTGCAGGCCACCGATCCCGCGACCTTTGCGGGCGTCACCCTCCTCCTGGCGGGCGTGGCCCTGCTCGCATCGTACGCCCCGGCCCGCCGCGCCGCCCACGTGGACCCCGCCGTCACCCTGCGCGCGGAATGACCGTGCCTGCCCCCCAGCTTCGCGGAGCCATCATGCGCCACCCCTTTCTCGCCCCGCTCGCGCTCGTGCTCTGCGCAGGGGCGCTCGGCTCCGGCGCCGCGCTTCACACGCTGCAGGATCAGCCGCTGGAGCGCCGCATCCCCGCGCGCCCCGGCGGCACTCTCTCGCTGGAGCTGCGCACGGGAGGCGAGGTGCGCGTGCAGGGCTGGGACCGCGACGAGGTGTGGGTGAAGGCCGACCTGCGCGGCCGCGACCGGGCGGGAACGCGCGTGGAGATCGCCGGAACGGGCGGAGGCGCCCAGGTCCGTGCCTGGCAGCAGGGCTCGCCCGCGCGCTACTCGACGAGCCACGCCTTCGATGTGCGCGTGCCGCGCCGCTACGACGTGCGCATCAGCTCGGCGGGCGGCGGACTACGCATCGCGGACGTGGAGGGAACGTTCACCGGCGAGACGCGCGGCGGCGAGCTGTCGCTGGAAAGGGTGCGCGGCCGGGCCGACCTCCACACCCTGGGCGGGGGCGTCACCGTCCTCGATTCGCGGCTGAACGGCCGGGTGTGGACCGGAGGCGGAGAGGTGCGCCTGGACCGAGTGAGCGGCGGCGTGCGCACGGGGCGCGAGGGGGATGTGGAAGGCGCAGGGTCCTTTGGGGGCGGCGCCGGTCCGGTGGTCATCAGCACGCCGGGCGGCCCCATCACCGTGGCGGACGCCCCGAACGGCGCCCGCCTCTCCACCGGCGGCGGCGCGATCCGCGTGCGCTCCGCGGCGGGGCGGGTGGAGGCGACGACCGGCGCGGGCGCGGTGCAGGTAGATGCGCTGGACGGCTCGGCGGTCGTGCGCACCGGCGCGGGCTCGGTCACCCTCACCCTGGTGGGCGACACGCGGCGCGGCGAACACGGCGTGGACATCCGCTCCGGCACGGGTGCAGTGACGCTGACCATCCCCGCCGGCATGGGCGCCACCTTCGACGTGGAGACGGGCTACACGCGTGCGCACGGCCGCGCGGTGCGCATCGAAGCCGACTTCCCCCTGCGGAGCTCCCATAGCGACACCTGGGAGACGATCCCGCGCGGCACCGCCCGCAAGCACGTGCGCGCCAGCGGCACCTTGGGAGACGGGCGCCACCGCATCGTGATCCGCACCGTCAACGGCGACGTCCGCATCCGGCAGGCGCGGTAGGGCCCCCACCCCCAGCGTCGCTCCGCGACGCATCCCCCTCCCCCAAAACTGCCTGGGGGAGGGGGTGTTTGCGTGCATCGGCGTGCAGAGTTCAGATCAGTGCGCCGTCCAGGAACAGTTCGCCGCGGTCGAAGCGGTCCACGGCGAGCGGTGTGATGTCGAAGGTGGGGGATTCGCCTGCGATGAGCTCCGCGACGGCGAGGCCGACGGCGGGGGCCAGCATCAGGCCGTGGCCGCTGA
>DASVVI010000370.1:0-3963 GCA_036386635.1 Longimicrobium sp. | reverse complement strand
CGGTTGTCCGTCGCCTGGAAGTGGGCGCGCGCCCGCTCCAGCTCGTCCAGCGCCTCGGGGGTGCGGCCGAGCATGCGCAGCGCCACGCCGCGCGACAGGCGCGTCTGGGCGGCGAGCTCCACGTCGGCGGCGCGCTCGGCGTAGGCGCGGACGTGCTCGAGCTCGGCCAGGGCATCGGCGGGGCGGCCCAGCTTGTAGAGCACGACGGCTACCGCGCGCCGGTCCACCGCCACCTCCGCCGAGTCGCCGCGGCGGATGTCCATCTCCAGGCCGCGGCGGTACTGGGCCAGCGCCTCGCCCAGGCGGCCCATGCGCTCCAGCGTGCTCCCCACGTTGAAGTGCGCCGTCGCGATCCCCCGCTGCGATCCGCTTCGCTGGTTTGAGGCGAGGACCTGGCGGTAGTACTCGAGCGCGCGGTCGTACTGCGCTATGCGGCCGTCCGCGTAGAGGTTGGCGATGGAGTTGAGGGCGCTGCGCCGCTGCGGCTCGTCGCCGAGTGACGCAAAGGTGCGGTAGGCTTCGTCCAGGTCCGCGAGCGCGGCCGTGAAGTCGCCGCGGTAGTAGCGGAGCTGGCCGCGCAGCAGGAGGGCTTCGGCGGCCAGGTCGCGCGCGCCCAGGCGGCGCCCCTCCGCCACGCCGAAGTCGTAGTCCGCCAGCGCCTCCAGCGGCTTGCCGGCATCCTCCAGCCCGTAGCCCCGGCAGGCGCGCAGCTTCGCGAAGGCGAGGGCGTCGCGGTGGCGCGCGGCCTCGGCCATCCCCGCGGCGGCGTGGGCGAGCACGGAGTCGGGGGCGGCGGAGGCGGCGGTCCAGCAGCGCAGGGCGAGCGCCGCCATCCGCTCCGGCCCGGGGCGCAGACTCGGAAGGCCGCGCCGCACCAGCGCGTACGCGGAGTCGGGGTCGGCGTCTTCCAGGCGCTGCGCATCCGCCAGCCACCCCGGCGCGGCGGGTGCCTGTGCGGACAGGGTGAGCGCCGCGGCCAGCATGGCCGCGGTGGCGAGGGCAAGGTGTCGCATGGAAAGGTCCGGGAAGGATGGTGCGGCGACCGAATCATAGTCGCATCACGGCCGTTTTCCAACCACACTCGGCGGGCACGGTGGAGAATACGACGCGGGTGCCCGCGCGGCCCTGAACGAAGGCGTTGCGCTTCCGCCGCTCCAATACGAGGTTGCGCTTTCCACCGAAATCTCCTCGCACGTCATCCTCGAATGAAGCTCCGCATCCTTCTCGCCGCCTGCGCGCTCTGGATCCTCTTCGAGCCGCCGGTGCGTCCGGCGGTGGCACAGCAGCCGGGCCAGACGCTGCGCGCCTTCCGGTCCGACCAGGAGTACGCCGAGTACTACCGCCGCATGGTGCGCGAGTACCGGCGGAGCATCGAGAGGCGCCCGCCTCCTCCACCGGCCCCGCCGCCGCCGCCCATGCCGGCCCCGCCCCCGATGGCCGAGCCAGGGGCACCGGCACCCGCCGCGGCCCCGCCGGCGGCGGGCGAGTCGATCACCAACGTGCAGCACGCGGGGGTGGACGAGGGCGGCATCGTGAAGACGCATGGCGACTACCTGGTGATCCTCCGCCGCGGGCGCATCTTCACGGTGCGCTTCGGCGGCGAGGTGCTGCAGCCCGTGGCCGCCGTGGACGCGTTCGGGCCGGGGATCGACCCCCGGAGCTCGTGGTACGACGAGCTCCTGGTGTCCGACACCATGGTGGCGGTCATCGGTTACAGCTACCAGCGCGGCGGCACCGAGGTGGGGCTCTTTCGCATCGACGCGGCGGGCGGCCTGGCGCATCGCGGCACCTACCAGCTCCGCTCGTTCGACTACTACTCGCCCAGCAACTACGCCAGCCGGCTGGTGGGAGGGAAGCTGGTCTTCTACGCCCCCATCCCCGTGGACGTGGACGACGAAGACCCGTTCGCCTCCTTGCCCGCCGTGCGCCGCTGGGGAGGCGCCGACAGCACCTTCCGGCGCACCGCGCGGGCCACGCGGGTGTACCGCCCCGCGGGGCCGATGAGCTTCGAAGACGAGCCGGTCATGCACACCGTGACCGTGTGCGACCCCGCGGGCACCGAGATGCGCTGCGAATCCACCGCCCTGCTCGGGCCCCAGGCGAGCGAGTTCTACGTGTCGCCGCGCGCGGTGTACGTGTGGGCGACGCAGGAGCCGGAGTGGGACGCGAAGGAGCCCGCTCCCCCACTCTCCGTGCTCTACCGGATGCCGCTCGACGGAACGGCGCCCACGGGGGTGCGGGTGACGGGCGAGCCGGATGACCAGTTCTCCTTTCTGGAGAGCGGCGACGGGCACCTGAACGTGCTGGTGCACGACGCCGCGCTCCGGGGGGCGCACGCGATGCCGCAGCCCCTGTCGCTCCTCCGCATTCCGCTCGCCTCGTTCGGCGACGGGAGCCGCGCGGCGCCCGCCGCGGCGTACCGCCCGCTCCTGGTGCCGGAGCGGCGCGGGAGCTTCGAGAACAGGTACGTCGGCTCCTGGCTCCTGTACGGAACGGGGAACGGTGAGGGGGGGCCGCGCTCCGCCGGCGGCGCGGCCGTCTTCGCCGTGCGTTGGGCGGCGGCGGACAGCGTGGTCGTCCTCCCCGTGCCGCACCGGGTAGACCGCATCGAGGCGATGGGGACGGGCGCGGTCGTGGTGGGGAGCGACAGCCGCGGCGACCTGCACTTCAGCGGGGTGCGCCTGGGCACGACCGCGGCGCTCGCGGACCGCTACACCCGCTCCAGCGCGTCGCAGGGCGAGACGCGCAGCCACGGCTTCTTCTACCGCCAAGACGCCGAGGAGTCGGGGCTGCTGGGGCTCCCTATCCGCGGCCCTGGTGCGTCCCCCTACGACCAGCTTCGCCACGGCTCCGCGTCGGTGCTCTTCCTGCGCAACCGCGCGTTCCGCTTCTCCGAGCTGGGCGACCTGGCCGCCCGCTCCTCCAACGAGGACGACGGGTGCCGCGCCTCGTGCGTGGACTGGTACGGCAACGCGCGCCCCATCTTTCTGCGCGGCCGCATCTTCGCGCTGCTGGGCTACGAGCTGGTGGAGGGGGCGGAAGACGGCGGACGCATCCGCGAAGTGCGCCGCGTGAGCTACGCGCCGCGCCCCGCGCAGATGATGGGCCTGTGGGACTACGACGAGACTGTGGGCCGCGAGGGGGACCGCTACCGCTGCCGCAGCCAGGGGACGTACCGCTTCACGCAGGAGGGCGCCACGCTCGGAGTCACCTTCGAGCAGACCGGCCAGTGCACGATGGACGGGCGCACGATCGACAACTCCGGCCGGGGGAGCGGGACGGGAACCGTGCGGGGGACCACGGTATCGCTGGATCTGTCCGGGTGCCGCCCTTCCGCCGCGCTCACCGGCGCGGACCAGATGGAGGGCACCTTCTCCTGCCCCGTCCGCCTCCCCGACGGCCAGCAGGTGACGGCGAACGGGCGCTGGACCGCGCGCCGGCGGTAGATCGCCGTTAACAGCGCCTCACCCAGAGGCACAGAGGGGAACGGAAAGCAAAGAAGGAAATTCTTCTCTCTGCGTCTTTCCGTTCCCTCCTTCCGTTCTCTGTGTGAGGCTGTTTATGACCAGCGCTCGCCGCGTGCGGCCCCGCGTTTGCTACTCGTCGTGGGATTGGGGAGCGAGACGCCACGGACACGCGGAGAACGAGCATGGCGCTGGGACTGCTGCGGCGGCGAAACCGGCTGCTGGGAGAGCGCGAGCTGGAGCTGCGCGCACGCGAGCGCGAGCTGCTGGACCGCCTCTCGACCGCGCTCGGGCGCTTCGGCACGGACGTCGATGCCGACGACCTGCGCCACTTCGAGCAGGCGCGCGAGGCGCTCTCCTCCTTCTTCCTGCTGGTGATCGCGGGCGAGTTCAACTCGGGGAAGAGCTCCTTCATCAACGCCCTCCTCGGCGAGAAGATCCTACCCGAGGGAGTCACCCCCACCACGGACCGCATCAACCTCCTGCGCCACGGCGACGA
>DASVVI010000369.1:0-3863 GCA_036386635.1 Longimicrobium sp. | reverse complement strand
TGGAAGTGTGGGTATCCTTGCGCGAGTTCTGCGTTGATCGGGTCCATGTTGCCTACTGAGACGCAGAGTACCCGACCCCGTCCCTCTGCAAACGCAAGCCGGTCAACAGCGTGGCTCCACCAAGTTGGCAGCCGTGGATTCGGAAGGGGTGCCGTAACCGCGAGCGCGTAGACTCGACGGCGATCACCGAAACCCTCAGCTGACTCAACCGCATTCTGCGTAATTTCCGGCCAGAACTCTCGATTCTCTTCGCTCGCGCTGCCCTCCGCGTCATCCACGATCACTTTAACGCTTTGCAACCAGTGGGTGCCCTCCTCTCGCCCCAATTCAGCGGCTTCTGCGACATCATCGAATAGCGCAACGCCAGCCATTCGCGTGCCGTGCCCGATCGTGTCCTCTGGCGACGGATCGTGGGGCAGGGCACTTCCAGATGATAGGAGTGCGTGGCGCAACATCGGATGTCCAGACACGGTACCGGAATCGAGAAGCACCACTGCGGGCGCATCTTCAGCGGGGGGCGTCCAAGTAAATTCTCCGAGCTCACGGACGGGAAAGTTCGCGTCGTTCACCATAAGCCACCCCCGCACGTCAGGCGGGGCCAGGTCGAACTCGAAGACGCAATCCGTGCTTTCCATGAGGTTTAACAGCACCTCTCCACTCATTCGTGCGAAATAGACAAGCCGCTCAGTGGCTAGGTACTGGTGTGCGCCAGTGACGCCTAGTCGCTCAAACGCGCGGCTCATCTGTCGCCGGGTGTTCTCAGTGGCGACAGTATCAACGCGCGCCCCGCCTCGGCACGCTATTTCCCACCAGCGCACCTCTTTTCGGCTCGGAAGCGCTTCACGAACCAAGGGGCCCGCTCGGTCGGCAGTTCGCACCAGTTCCACACGCTCAAGAGGAGCGATGAGAGTCGCATGCTTGCGCTCCTTACCACCTTTCGGCTCCTCAACCCACCGCTGAAGCTTCCCGCGTAGGTAGTTCAATTCGGCAGACGGAGTATCAACGACCACCACGCCGGACTCTGGGTCCGACGAGACGAGTTGGACGTCACCCCTCCGATCAGTTAGGGGGCCGGGCGGAAGGTGCTCTCCTTTCGTTGGACGGAATGCGACAAGTTCGCGCGTCGCCTCGGGGTCACGCGCTTCCGTTGGCCGTTCCTTTGCCACAGCCAGCAATGCATCAAGCTGAGCGCGGAGCGATTCAGCGTGCTGGACCGGATCCGCCCGTGAAAATGGCGGTCGCGAATCCGGACCGCGTCGGGGACTTCTGAACCAGTCCTGCCCCGACATACGCCCGCGCAGGAGCGGGAGGTCGTCAGCCATGTGTGGGCTCAATCAGCGGGGGGTGGAGCACCAACGTGCGCGAGTCGCTCACGGGCTTCAGCGAACGCGTCCCGCAGATCAGTCGGCGTAATGTCCTTTCGGCCAGCGAGTATCATTGAACGGATTGCATCGTCGCAGGCACGGCTCACATCCGCGAAGTTGAGCCCCATAGCCAGTTTCGCTAGGCTCTCTACCTGTCGTGCGCTCACTTTGAACGCCCTCAGTCGCAGCCCTAGAAGTTCAACAATCCGCCCCTTGTCTGGAAGCTCAAACCGGAGCAACACATCGAAACGGCGGAAAACAGCGTGATCGAGCAGTCCTTCATAGTTCGTGGCTGCGATGATGAGGCCGGCGCTCCGGTCTGCGTCCATTAACTGCAGGTATGACGTGACGACCCGGCGGATCTCTCCGACCTCCTGCGCATCGCCTCGGGACTTCGCGACGGCGTCGAATTCATCGAAGAGGTAGACGGCCGGTCGTCGTGGCATCTCATCGAAGATCACCTTTAGCTGGCTGGCGGTGGCGCCCATGAATCTTGAGAACAATCCGTCGAACCGAACGGTCATCAACGGGAGCCCGAGTTCGCCGGCGAGAACGCTTGCTGCGAGGGTCTTCCCACACCCAGGGGGGCCATAAAAAAGGAGCCGCCGTCGCGGTTGGACATTCCAACTCTGGAGTTGTGGCCGCGCGCGGTTTTCCCGGAGCACACGCTCTAGTCGCTTCCGGGAATCATCTGACAGAACAATGTCCTTCAGCCGCTCGTCTCGATGACCTCCTGACAGCAACCCAGATAGCTCGCCGCGAGGTTGCGCGATATCGATCGTAGTGCCAACGGAACCCGTTGACGCCGCTGGCAGTTGTGCGATAATTGCGCGTAACTCCGCCGCCACGCGGGTGTGCCCGGCTTCACTCTCGGTTGCTGCGAGCTGGATTGCCGCACGGCGGAAACCGGAGTTATCTCCGTCCGCGTGAGCGCGAAGTAGTTGCTTCAGGATCTCAGCCTTCAAGTCGGCCTCGGATCAAGGACGAAGGCAGCGGTCAGAACGGGAGACAAACAGAGAAGCACGTGCATCCGACGGAGCTGGGCGGGGAGTGGCTAACTCCCGAATATGATAGGGCCATCCGCCCGCTGCAAGTTTGTCAGGTTGCACCATAGTACCACCGCTCTGGTCTGCGCCTACTACAATCGGAGAAGATCGCATATGAAGCGAATCGGGGTGCTCGCCGTCCTGGCCGCCAGTCTCGCCGGGCCGGCGCCAGCGCAGCAGCAGGAAGCACGGCCCTACGGAGTCGGCAATCCCCTGGGGCTGCCGGTGAGCGCCACGGCCGGCCGCGAGTTCGAGCCGATCTCGACGAACGTCAAGGTCTTCGGCGCCATCTTCTCCGCGGAGAGCTGCTCGTACGATGCGGAGCGCGGCGTCATCGTGGTGCCGAACCGCGGCGTCCCGCAGGGCGTGCAGGGGAACGACGCGTGGGTCTCCTTCATCAACCACGACGGATCGGTCCATACCGCGCGGTGGATCGGCGTGCAGGGACCGGCGCAGAGGGCGAGCCTCTCGCGGCCGCTGGTGCTGAACGAGCCGTATGGCAGCGACATCGCCCGCGAGATGCTGTACCTGGCGGACCGAGACGGCGGCCTGCGCGCGGGCGAGCCGAGCGTCGCCGTCATCCGCCGCTTCGACCTGCGCACCGGCGCGCCGGCCGGCGAGGCTCGCGTCGAGGGCGTCCCCTGGATCAACGACATCGAGGTCGCGGACGACGGCACCACCTACGCCACCCAGACGGGCGACGCGGCCGCGGACTCCACCTGGCGGGTGTGGAAGATCGCGCCGGACGGCACCGCGTCGGTCTTCGCCCAGGGCGCGCCGCTCCGGCAGCCCAACGGCGTGGCCTTCGATCCGCAGGGCAACATCGTCGTCGTCAACATCGGCAACGCGGACGTGCTGACCTTCTCTCCCGCGGGCCGGCTGGTGAAGACGGAGCAGGCGGCGCAGCCGGGGAGCGACGGGCTCGTGATCATGCCAGACGGCACCAAGTACGTGAGCAGCGTCACGCAAGGAGGGGTCTCGCGCATCCGCCCGGGCGCACCCGCCGAGCTCATCGCCCGCAACATCCCGAGCGCCGCCTCAATGTGCTACGATGCGGGCGCCAACCAGCTCGTGATCCCTATGAACCCGAACAACGGCCTCGCCTTGGTGCCGCTTCCCTGATGGACTCGAGGCTGAATGTAAACCTGAGCCAGGGCAGAGGAACTCTCGGCCGCACGCGTGGTCGCGGTGTGTACGCTGAAGCTGGAATCGGCGGGGGGAATCAATAGGAATGCTGCGCGCTTACGATTGTGGCTGAAAGGTGATCGGGATCTGCACCAGCACCTTCACCGGGCGGTCGTTCACCTTGGATGGGCTGAATCGCATGCGCTCCACCACCTTTTTTGCCGCCTCGGAGAACTGCTCGTTGTCGCTGGACACGACCTCGATGGTCGTGGGGTCCACGCGGCCGTCCTCGTTCACGCGGAAGCTGAGCATCACCGTGCCGCCGACG
>DASVVI010000368.1:0-2550 GCA_036386635.1 Longimicrobium sp. | reverse complement strand
CGCCGGGCGCCGCCGGGGGATAAATCCCCCGGCTGGAACCACGCGAAGACCGCTGAAGCGGTCTCACGCGTCGCCGGGTACGGTGTGCGCCCGTAGGGGCGCGATGAATCGCGCCCCTACGGGGTCTGCGCAGCCTACAGGTTGTTCTCCCCCTCACCCGCCCTGCGCCCCCGCAGGCGGAGGAGGGGGCCGGGGGGAGGGGGCCATTCGGTTCCCGCCCCCGCTCTCGATAACAGAGGGCGGAGCCCTCTCCTGTTATCGGGAGTGGGGGCAGCGAGGAACGAGCGGGGGTGAGGGCCCTCCCTTCAATACCGCACCCACTCCACCTCCGCGTGCCCGCTGGCGGCGGGGGGCGGAGTGAGCCAGCGCGGCCACCAGGCGTTCACCATCAGGCGCATGGGGTGCGTGGGGAGGGCGCGGGTCCAGCGCCGGACCTCGGCGCCGTCGATCAGGAAGGCGACGCGGCCGGGGTGGAAGTCGATGCGGTACTCGTGGAAATCCGCGGCGGGGTCGAAGGGGAGCGGGAGCTCGGCGCGGTTCGTGATCTCGCCCGCCACCCAGGTCGCCAGGATGACGCGCGCGGGAGGGACGTTCACGATTTCGATGTCGATCTCGTCGTTGCCCTCCGCGACGTCCTGGTAGAGAAAGAGCGCGGTGACGGTGCCGGGGACGGGGGCGCTGCGCATGCGCACCGCGTAGCTCCCGTGCAGGTGCCGCGTGCGCGTGCGAAGCTCCGCCCCGCGATGTTGCTCGGACGTGACGGCGAGGCGCAGGCGTCCTTCCGGTACGGCAACATTGGCCGGCACCACGCGGCCGCGGCCGAGGGCGTGTCTGCCGCGGCTCCACTGCGCCGTGTCCAGGATGGCGAAGGCGTCGTGGCGGCGGAAGACGGTGAAGGCCGCCGGGCGGTCCGCGGTGGCGAGGCGAACGGCGCCGGGGCGCTCCGGGGGCGAGCTCCAGACGGCCGCGACCACGCGGTGCGGGCCGGTGGCTGCGTCCGGCGGCACACGCCAGCTGCGCGGGACGGGGGCGGACTCCTCACCCGGCGCCAGGGCGACCGAGCGGCTCTCGACGTCGTGCCAGCGGCCGGCGGGATCCTGGACGCTGTAGCCGATCCAAAAGGTGTCCGCGCGCGGGCCGTCGTTGCGCACGCGCACGCGGGCTGCAGCCTCGTCGCCGGGGAAGAGCGTGCCGGACGGCGGATTGAAGGCGGTGATGCGGGCGGTTTGCGCGGCTGCGCGGTCGTGTGCCACGGGGATTGCGAGTGCGAGGAGGAGCGCGGCGAGCCCGCCCGTCCTCACGGCGCCGGCACTCCGGGGTCGAGGCGCACGTCCAGCGCCGGGAGGGCGGCGGCGAGCGAGGGGCCGTACAGGTACCAGGGTCCGCCGGACGCGATCAGCGCATCCAGCCGCGGGCCGGGATCGAGGGCGCGCCACGCGAGGCCCGCGGAGCGCGCGACCTCCGCGTCGGCGCGGGCTTCGGGGGAGCTTGAAGCGCCCAGGTAGACGATGCCGCGCACGCCCCGCCGGTGCAGGTACGCGCCGAACTCGTTGGGGGCCGGACGCGGTCCGGCGGCGACGTTGGCGCCCAGAATCCGCACCGCTCCGCCCCGCATCGGCTCGGCGAAGAGCGAGGGCGGGAGCGGAGGGAGGCCGGTGCGCCACGCCTGCACGAACGCCTCCGTCGCCGGCGACACGGAGTGGAAGGCGTGCACCATCAGCGGGCGCTCCATGGCGCGGGCGCGGCGCACCGCGGCCAGCGCCTGAGCGGGGTCGTACGGCAGGGTGCGGATGGGAGCGCTCTCCACGCGTATCGAGTACCGGCGCGCCAGCCCCTGCTCCTTGCGGATCCAGACGGTGTCCTCGGGGTTTGTGGGATCGAGAAGCGAGAGCACCTGCCGCACGGAGCCGGAGAGGACGTATCCCACCCACTCCTCGTCGGTGGGGTACGGCGCCACGTGCACCGAATCGCCGAAGTGGTAGATGCCGCCACGCTCGAACGCCGGCACGTCGGCGATGCGGCGCGCGCCGTTCTCGGCCTCCGCCTCGCGCAGCGGCACGTCGGAGTCGCGCAGGATGCGGCGGACCACGTTGACGCGATCCTTCCCCAGGTAGCAGTGGACGTAGTAGCGCCCCCCGCTACTCTTGGCGAGCGCCCGCAGCCGTGCGACGGAGCTCTCGTTCTCGCTGACCCAGGGGAGCATCGGGGTGTGGATGAGCGGAATCCCCACAGCGCGCGCGGCGGCGTTCTCCTGCGCGATCAGCCGCGGCTCAAAGGGGACCACCGCAGGGTGCAGCAGCGAGACGACGCCGGTGAAGCCGCGCCGCTTCAACTCCGCAAGCCGCTCCTGGTCCGGGTACGGGCCGAAGACGAAGCGCTCCCCCTCCCCGCCCGCCACCTCCCCCGCTCCGTTCATCAGGCGCGGGTTCATCCACACTACCAGCGCCAGCCCGGCGAGCGCGGTGGTGGCCAGCGGCGCACCCCAGCGGCCGCGGCTCCCCGGCGCGTCGGTGCGCCGCGCCAGCCGCCAGGCGAGATAGCCGGTGCCCG
>DASVVI010000367.1:0-1931 GCA_036386635.1 Longimicrobium sp. | reverse complement strand
GGACGATCAGGTCCAGCGGCTCCGGGAGCTGGACGCGGGGAAGGAGGCGTACGCACACGTCCAGCTCCCGGCTCCCGGAGCTGTACCGGTACCAGGGGGTGCCCACCTCCACGGCGAGCACCACCGCCGGCGCTTCGCCCTCCTCCCGCACCTTCTTCTGCACCAAGTACGCGTTTCGGATCTCCGGGAACTCGCGCAGCGCGGCCACGAGCTCGTCGCGCGCGGACGGCGGAAGGGTGTACGGGCGCAGCGTGTCGCGCCATGTGACCGTGGTCCGCTCCTGCAGCGCACGCAGCGCCACCTCGCGCAGACGGGGGCGGCGCTCGCGGCAGCGCTGAAGGTCGCGGGGCCAGCCCACGCGCGCGTAGTACTGCTCCAGCGCCTCGTTGGCGTTGATGGCCAACGCCGTGTCGCGGCGGCTCTCCGCTTCCAGCAGCCGCACGGCTTCGTCGTGGGCGGCGTGGTCCTCCTGCTGGAGGAGGAGGGTGCCCAGGAGCACGCGCGCCTCGGTGCGGTCCTGCACGCGGCGGAGGAGCGGGATGGCGGTTTCCGGCGGCTCGCAGTGCGCGGCCCAGCGCGCATGCGCCCACGTCGCATCCGCGGCGGGGTGCGCGTCATCCGTCCAGACGCGGGCATCGGCGTGGCACTGCCGCCAGAGGTGTCCGGCGGTCTCCGCCCACGCCGTTCCCACCTCCGCGGCCAACGCCGGGGCGGCCGGGCCCAGGAACGCCGCCGCGGCGGACTCGCCGGTTGCCGCCGCCAGGGCGCGCTCCGCCTCCGCCGGGTCGGCGCCGAGCGCCTCCAGGCGGTCCGCCAGGCTGGGATGGCTGTGGCTGTCCAGCGTGCGGTCGCGCAGCGCCGCGCGCACCCCGCGCTCCAGCTCCGGCCGGCCGAGCGGCTCGCGTACCACATCCAGCACGCCGAGGAAGTCGTCCGCCGCAGGGGCAGGCCGCTCCAGCGAGCCGCGAAAGACGGACGGCCACACCACCCGCTCCAGCCGCACCGTCCACAGCGACAGCCGCAAGAGGGTGCGCGCCGCCACGTCCACGCCGGACACGCGCGCGGCGAGGTGGTCGCTCTCGAACTCGTGGCCCCGGCTCGCCTCCTGGGTCCGCGCCTCCAGCCGGGGCGTGTACCAGCGGAAGAAGGGAGCGAAGAGGAAGGAGGCCCAGCGGAACGAGTGCGTGAAGCCCGTCACCAGCACCTGCCACGTCACCTCCGCGCGCGCGAGGAGGCGGCGCGAGCGGCTGTGCTCGCGCGAGAGGTGGGCGAGCTCGTGCGCCAGGATCGCGCGCAGCTCGTCCTCGGGAAGGGCGTACAGCAGGGGAAGGCCCAGCAGGAGGTAGCGCTGGGTCCATCCCACCGTCCCGAAGCGCGGGCGCTCCATCACGCCCGCGTTCAGCTCGTGGGTCAGGAACACGCCGTCGAGCCCGGGCGCGCGCATCTCCCCGCGTGCGCGGTCGATCGCGCGGAATAGCTCGGGGCACTCCTCGCGGGTCACCGGCCTGCCGGTGGGAGGCGCGAACCCCACCACGAGCGCGATGACGAGATAGAAGACCAGCCCGCCCAGCGCGTACCACCCGACCGCGCCCAGCCCGAGCCTCGCCAACAAGACGACCGCGCCGCAGAGCAGGGCGATGACGGCCGCCACGTAAACGTAGCCGAGCGCCGCGAAGAGCAGCGCCCTGCGCAGGCGAAGCCTGGAGGCTGCGGCGTGTCGGTCTGGAAGCATCGGATCGGATGGACGGTGGAGGGTGCGCCTCGGAATGTGCCGCACCGAGGCCGCTCCGTCCAGCGTCCGCACGGCGGGGGGTCAGATGACCAATGTGGCGCCGAGGTGATACGGGTACGTTGCATCCACGAACTCGCCGCCTGAAACACCGCACGGGGCGCGACGTAGATGGCCGCAGGCGGTGGAGCGCCCGCGGTCG
>DASVVI010000366.1:0-2814 GCA_036386635.1 Longimicrobium sp. | reverse complement strand
CCGCGCAGATGCTGGTGCTGGAGCCGCTCTTCGAGGACTTCACTCCCGCCGAGGTCGCCGCGGCCGTGGCCGCGCTGCTGCGGCGCAAGGCTCCCGCCGCGGAGCAGGCGGCGCCGGCGGTCACCCGCGACGCCCCGCGCGCCCGTCCCGCCGCCACCGCGGCCGCCCCCGAGCGCAGCACCCTCGGCAACGCGGTCGCGGCGTATGCGCGCCTCTTCGTCAGCATCGGCGAGCGCGACGGCGTTCGCGCGGGCGACCTGGTGGGCACCATCGCCGGCGAGACGGACATCCCCGGCTCGCAGATCGGCAAGGTGGACATCCGCGATACCTTTTCCATCGTCGAGGTTCCGGCGGAGCTGGCGGAGCGGGTGATCGCGGCGCTCAACGGCACCACCATCAAGGGCCGCTCCGTGCGCGCGGACCACGATCGCGGGAGCACGCGCAAGCCGGGCGGCGCGGGCGGTCCGCGTGGCGCCGGGGGTCCGCGCCGCGAGGGTGGCTTCGGTCCCCGCCGCGAAGACCGCGGGCCGCGGCGTGAGGGCGGTGGACCGCCGCGCGACCGCGGCGGGGCCGAGGGTGGCTTCCGCCGCCCGCCGAACCGTAGGCCGGGGCGGGACGAGTAACGGGGGGCGGGGCCCCCTCCCCCGCTCGTCACCTCGCGGCCCCTCCCCCAAACCTGCCTGGGGGAGGGGCGTTTGGCGTGTGTTGGGGCGCTGCGGCAGGGGGCGGTGTTGCGGTGGGCACGGGCAGCCACGTGGGGCGGCCCCTACGGGATTGGTGTGCGGGGGCCGGCGTTGGGGGTGGCGGCAAGGGTGGGCAGACACGCAGGTCGGCCCTACCGGCATCGGTGCGCGGCACGGGCATCGGGGTGGGGCGGGCACGGGCGCGATGAATCGCGCCCCTACGGGATCGGTGCGGCGCAGGCGGGGGAGGGGGGCCATGCGGTTCCGCCCCCTCTCTCGATAACGGCGAGGGCGGAGCCCTCTCCTGTTATCGGGAGAGGGGGCCGCGAGGAACGAGCGGGGGTGAGGGCCTCTCCACCCGCCTTGCGCTCCACCCCGCCCGGACACTAATCTTCGCCCTCCGTTCCGCCCCGTGACTCCTCCCGCGACAGCCGTTGGATCTCCGCGTCGAGAAGCGCCGGTGTAGGCGCGATTCCCAGATCCCAGAGCGCTTCCTCGGCGCGGCGCAGGAGGTCGGGGGAGGAGGCGCGCAGACGCTTCGCGACGCGCTCTTCGGCCAGGGTGCGTGGGGGCGGGGCCGGGCGGGTGAGCTCCACCTGGAAGCCGCCGCCGCCGGGGAGGAACGCGTAGGACTCCACCACGCTCCCGCGCAGCTCCGCCAACAGGTGCTCCACCTCGCCCAGGAGCACGGGCGGGCCGGGGGAGCGGTTGCCGCGGCCGGTGATGACCACGACGGTGCGCGCGCGGTCGGCGTGGTGCGCGCGGAGCCAGGCGTCGGCGCGCAGGCGCGCGGCGTCGCCGGTGAGGCCGTGCAGGTCCAGGAGCGGGTGGAGCGAGCCCCACTGCGGGGCGTGGCGCTCACCGCGCGGTGGCTTGCGGGGCAAGAGGGAGAGCTCCGGCGCGGAAACGACGAGAGCCACGGCACCCTGCCGTGGCTCTCCGCAACGCGGTCCGGGTTGGGTCAGGCGCCCAGGCGATCCTTGAGGCCCTTCCCCGCGCGGAAGGCCGCGCTGGTGGAGGCGGCGATCTGGATCTCCTTGCCGGTGCGCGGGTTGCGGCCCGTGCGGGCCTCGCGCTTCTTGGTCTCGAAGCTGCCGAACCCGGTGATGGTGATCTTCTCCCCGTTCCGCAGCGCCTCGGTGATGATCCCGTCCTCCACCGAGAAGAGCGCGTCGACCACCTTGGTCGCTTCGGTACGCGGGATGTCGGCGCGGCTGCTCAGCTGCTGGATCATTTCGGACTTGTTCACCCGGGAGCTCCTGTGATTGAGGTGAGAACCGGCGCGCTGGTCTCCGGCGCCGGACGGCCCCAAGAGTAGGACCCCGCTCCGTCCACGTCAAGAGAGATTCCCGTGCCCGAATCCCCAGTCGCCACGCCAATCCCGGTGGGGGAAGCCTCCCCTCGGGAGCTGCAGGCGGCGTACGACATCGCCCACGCCTTCCTCACGGCCAGCTCGCCGGACGAGGTGTACGGGCTGGCGCTGGAGCGCGTCTCGCCGCTGGTGGGCGCCGCCTTCGCCAGCGTCTTCGTGCGCGACACGCCCGATGAGCTGCGCCTCGCCGCGCAGTGGAACTGGCCCGCCCAGTACGCCGAGCACCTGGACCACCTTCGCGTCCGCGTGGGGAACGGGCCCACCGGCCGGGCCGTGGCCGAGAACCGGGTGGTGGAGGTGTTCGACGTCCACAGCGACCCGCTGCTGGAGGACTGGTGGGAGGTGGCGCGGGAGCTGGACTTCACCGCCTCCGTCTCCCTGCCCCTCGTCACGGGTGACGCGCCGGAGGGGGCGATCACCTTCTACTTCCGCACCTCGGACACGCTGCGCGAGACGGACCGCTCGCTGCTGCGGCTGGTGGCGGACCAGCTCTCGGCCACGGCGGAGAAGGCGCACCTGATCGCCGATCTCACCGACGCCAACCGCCGCCTGCGCCAGCAGAACGTGGAGCTGGAGGCGCGCTACCGCGAGGCCGAGGAGGCGCGGCGGCTGAAGGGCGAGCTGCTGGCCAACGTGTCGCACGAGCTGCGCACCCCGCTCACCGCCATCCTGGGCTACGCCTTCCTGCTGCGCGACGCGGGGGGCCTGTCCGGCGACCAGGAGGCGCAGGTGGGGCGGATCGAGGAGGCGGGCACGCAG
>DASVVI010000365.1:0-6018 GCA_036386635.1 Longimicrobium sp. | reverse complement strand
CCGAGCGGGCGGTGTCGCGCGAGCGGCGGCCGGAGCGCGCCGTGTCCGAGCGCGTGGTGCGCGAGGAGCGTGCGGTGTCCGAGCGCGAGGTGCCGCGCGAGCGGGCCGTGTCGCCGCCCGAGGACTTGGGGGCCGCACCGGTGGCCGTGCCTCCCTCGCCGCCCTTGGGACGGTCGCCCTCGACGGCGTCGGCGTTGTCGGCGCCGTTGATGACGCTGATGGGGATCGGGTTGGGAAGCTGCACCTCCTGCCGAACCTTGCGGTTGCTGCGCGCCTGCTGGATCCACGCGGGGTCCTTGGGAGCGCCGCCCGCCACCATCAGCAGCTGCGCCAGCTCCTCCGCCTCCTCGTTGCGCATGCGGATGGAGCCGTGGCTGGCCGCCGTGCCGATCGACTCCGGCTCGTTGGTGCCGTGGATGGTGCGCGGCGGGTCGTACACGATCTGCACCGTACCCAGCGGGTTGTCCGGGGCGCCCGGGTCCTTGGGCTCCTCGCCCTTGGTCCACGCCTCGTCGGGCGGCGGCGTCCAGCCGGGATTCCACACTACCTGCGTCACGTTCCAGTTGCCGTTTTGCGTGGGCCACTCCGGCCGTCCCACGGCGATGCCGTAGCTCTTTTCGAGCTGGTCGCGGCGGAACATGCGCACCTGCTTGGCCGCCACGTCCACCTCCAGCCGCACCTCCTGCGGGGGCTGCGGCGGCGGGGCGGGCTGCGCGGCGGGCGCGGCGCCCCCGGCGGGTGCCGCGGCGCCGTTGTTCTCGGCGTCGCCGCCGCCGCACGCGGCCAGGGCGAACGCGGCCGCGCCGCCCATCGCCCACGATCTCATCAGCCTTCTCGTCATTCCTCGTCTCCTTTGCGGGGTTGGGCCCAGCCGTTTAGCAAGGGGCGTGCGCGGAGGTTGGATGCACGTTGCGCCGATGTGCCGGGCCAGCGCACGCGCGTACTGCTTGGAGGCATCCGGGCGCTCCGCTACATTGCCGGGTACGGGCCGGCATCCCGCCGCGCCCGTCCCGCACATCTTCCGCAAACACGGTGAGGCATGCCCGTCGACCGCAGCGCAATCGACGCACAGCTCCGGGACATCGGCGAGGGGGACCGCTGGTGGGAGCACCGCGAGTTCCGCGCGCTTCCCCACATCCTGCACGCCGACGAGCGCATCCTGGGAGTCGTGCGCGGCAAGCTCCTGGGGGTGCGCCGGCCCCGCATCGGGCCGGCGGGCGCGTGGCTGTTCGTGAGCACCACCCAGCGCCTCATCTGCCTCAAGCAGGATCGCTTCGCCCGCAAGCAGGTGGAGTTCGCCGCCGGCCAGATCGCGCGCGTGCAGCAGGGGAGCCGCCTGCGCGCGTACCAGATCGCGCTCGACACTCCGGAGGGGCGCTACCGCATCCGCATCACCAAGGAGGACGCCTTCCGCTTCGCCGGCTCCATCGCCGGGCTGGTGCCGGGGCAGCCGCGGATGATGGAAGGGACGCTGGAGCCCAAACCGATGCACCCCGCCATCGCCGCCGTCGCGGGGCTGCCGGGGGTGGGGCGCATCGCCGCGAAGGCGGGCCTCCTTCCGCCGCCGGAGCCCGCCACCCGCGCCCACGTCGACCGGCTGGAGGCGACCGTCGAGCGGCTGCAGATGGACGTGGAGCGGCTGCAGCAGCAGGTCGGCTTCCTGGAGGAGCTGCTCCGGCAGCGCGCGGCCGAGGCGTACCTTCCCGGCGTGCCGGCGGACCGGTAACAGAGGCGTAGCACAGGAAGTGCAAAGAAGTACGTTCTGGACGTGCAACCAGGGGTGAAATCAACCGCTTCGCTGGAGACGAAATGAGCAGATCTCCCGTCATCGAGGGCGAGTCGAACGAAACGGGGCGCAGGCCTGGACGGCGCCCGCTCCTCTCCGGCGTCGAGGTTCGCGAGGAGGACCTGGAGCCGCAGAAAGGACTTCACCTGGTCGGCATCCTTTTCCGGATCTCGTCGGTGGTGATCCTGGTGCTGGCGCTGGGGCAGTTCGCCGCGTGGTGGCTCAACCGCCCGCCCGGCGGAGCGGGGATCGGGCTGCTGGTGGGCGACACCATCCGGCTGATCGTGTTCGCGGGGCTGCTGTGGGGCGCCGGCGACCTGGCCAACCTGATGATCAAGACGCACTACGACATCCGGGCCGCCCGCATCCTCATGGCGCGCCAGACGTACATGATGCGCAAGATGGGCGAGGCGAACGGCTCCCTCCCCTCCCCGAACCTCCCGCACCGGCGCGCCTCCGACTTCACCCAGGCCGAGGAAGCGCTCCGGCTCTGAGCGGGTGAACCTCGCAAGTTCCGCAAGCCAATGCCCCGGCGACCACCCCCGCGTGGATCGCGGCCTCCGCGTTTCTGGAGGCCGCGGCTGCTCGCGCTCGCCCTGGCGCCGCTCCTCCTTCTCGTCCCCGGCCCGTCCGCCGATGGGCAGAGCGGCAACCCCTTTCGCGGGCGGCGGCTGTACGTGGACCCGTACTCTCCGGCGCGGGTGCAGGCGCAGCAGTGGGCCCGCTCGCGCCCGGCGGATGCGGCCCTCATGCGCCGCATCGGCGACCAGCCGCAGGCCATCTGGCTGGGCGACTGGATGCGCGACGTGCGCCGCGAGACGGATGCGCTGATGTCGCGCATCACGGCGGCGGGGGCGCTGCCGCTGTTCGTGGCCTACAACATCCCGCACCGCGACTGCGGCCTCTACTCCGCCGGCGGCTCGCGCAGCGGCGACTCGTACCGCAGGTGGTCGCGCGACCTTGCCGCGGCAATCCGCCGCCGCCCGGCCGTCGTCATCCTGGAGCCGGACGGCCTGGCCGCCATCGACTGCCTCCCCTTCCGCATGCAGGACGAGCGCTACGTGCTGATGCGCGAGGCGGTGCAGGCGCTCAAGGCGGCCGGCGCATCGGTGTACATCGACGCAGGCAACGCCAACTGGCAGCAGCCCAGCGAGATGGCGAACCGGCTGCGCAAGGCGGGCATCGAGATGGCGGACGGCTTCTCGCTGAACGTGTCCAACTTCCACGCCACCCGCGTCAACATCGCGTACGGCGAGCGTCTGAGCGCGATGGTGGGCGGCAAGCACTTCGTGATCGACACCAGCCGCAACGGCCGCGGCGCCGCGGTGGAGCGGGTCTGGTGCAACGCGCGCAACCAGGCCCTCGGCACCGCCCCCACCGCCCAGACCGGCCACCCCCTCGTAGACGCCTTCCTCTGGGTCAAAACGCCTGGCCAATCCGACGGTGTCTGCAACGGCGGTCCGCGCGCCGGCCAGTGGTGGGCCGAGTACGCCCTGGAGCTCGGCAAAATGGCCGAGGCCCTGGGCAGCGCCCTGCCGCGGTAGGTGGTGGCGTGGCCGCTGGCCTCCTGGCCTCCTGGCGCCCGGCGAGTGAACTCGCGGCTACAACAGCACAAAGTCCGCCTGCGCGGACTCCGGGCCGGATGCCGCGTTTCTCGAGCCCACTTCAGTGGGCTTCGCGTCGTTCCAGCCGGGGGCTTCAGCCCCCGGCGGGTGCGCCGGTGCCCAGACGTGCCCGCCCCCCGCACCGTGCCCCACATCATCCCCCGCGCAACAGCGTTGCGCGCGGCGCGGGAGTGCGTAGGTTAGGCAGAGGGACACATTCGGCACGTACCCCGGCGGTTGGGAAGAGGAACAGCATGGCGCTGCGCGAGTTCATCGCACCTGACGGCGAGCTGTGGCGGGTGTGGCAGGTGATCCCCACCCTCGGCCGCTCCGGCTTCGCGCGCCTCCGCGAGAGGCGCGGGCAGGACGTGGTGGCATACAACGGCCCCGACCGGCGCAAGGCGGACCGGCGCAGCGTCGCCTCGCAGACGCCGGTGCTGGCGCAGGGGCTGGAGGGCGGATGGCTGGCCTTCGAATACAACGGAGCCAAGCGCCGCCTCGCCCCGCCGCCTTCCGGATGGGAAAGCTGCACCGACGAGGAGCTCGGCGCGCTCTGGGCGTCCGCACGCGTCGTCGCCACGCAGAACCGCGCGCCCTGAACCGCAGCCACCACGCCCAGCCGTCAGAGGCACGGGCACTGGTGCGTTATATGGAGATTGGCCAGACTTCGGTCAGACCGCCGCGCGAGCACGGCGCGAGCAAACCGGGGCTGACGCACCCACGCGCAGGCCCGCCACCTCGGATGCGGAACGCAGAATGAGCACCCCGACCCTGAAGCGCCTGCTCGGCACCGCGGCGCTCGCGCTGGCGCTGGCCGCCTGCAACGACTCCACCGGCCCGGTCCAGAACCCGAGCGGTGCGCTCTCCTTCACCTACACCGGCGCCAAGAAGGGCGACTTCGTCGCAACCGGCTCGTACAATCCCAGCGCCAACGACCTGCCCGATTACAGCGCGGCGTTCCTCCTGCGAGGCGAGCTCGCCATCCTCGGCTCGGACAAGCTCGACGACGGCCGCAGCAACCTGTTCGTCCTGTACGCGCCGCCCGCGGTAGCCTCCACGACCTGCGCGGCGACGACGCCCCAGAGCTCGTGCCCGATTCGCGCCGAGTTCCTGACCGGCGCCAGCAGCGACCCCAACCAGGGGAACAACGGGCTGTACACCGGCTACGTGGGCAACGTGGAGGTGACCGAGGTCGCGAACAACCGGGTGCGTGGCACCTTTTCGATCACGCTGCACGGCGCGGCGGCAGCGGGAGACACGATCGAGGTCCGCACCGGGAGCTTCGACGCGCCCGTCGTCTCGGCGCTCCAGCTCGACCCGAACCGCGGCCTCTATCCACCGGCCGCCGCGCCGATCTTGAGCCGGGCGCGCTCGTTCCGCTAGCCGGTTCGTCCACGCAGTGAAAGGCCCTTCCGCCCCCGCCGGCGGAGGGGCCTTTTCTTGCCGAGCGTACCTGCCGTTCGATGCGACGCAAACCACAGACGGATGATCGAGATGAGCAACACGCGGGAGATCCCGCTTTCGGTGCTGGACCTGGTGCCGATCGGGGCGGGGGCGACGGCGAGCCAGGCGCTGCGCAACTCGGTGGAGCTGGCGCGGCTGGCGGAGCGACTGGGATACACGCGCTACTGGTTCGCCGAGCACCACGGCATGCCCAGCATCGCCAGCTCGGCGCCCGAGATCCTGATCGGGCACGTGGCCTCGGCAACGGAACGGATCAGGGTGGGATCGGGCGGCATCATGCTCCAGAACCACGTTCCGCTCAAGGCCGCCGAGGCGTTCCACACGCTGGAGGCGCTGCACCCGGGGCGCATCGACCTGGGGATCGGCCGCGCGCCGGGGACCGATCCGCTTACGTCGAGCGCGCTGCGCCCCTTCGACCCCGCCAAGTTCCGCGACCACCTGGCCGAGCTGACGGGGCTTTCGCGCGGCGACCTGCCGGAGGACCACCCGTTCCGCGGCGTGCGCGTGATCCCCAGCGGCGTGTCGCTGCCGCCGGTGTGGCTGCTGGGCTCCAGCGGGGCGAGCGCGCGGCTGGCGGGCGAGCTGGGGACGGGGTACAGCTTCGCGCGGCACTTCAGCCCCACCCCGCCCGCGCCGGCCATCGAGGCGTACCGCGCCAGCTTCCGCCCCTCCGCCCAGTTCCCAGAGCCGCACGTCATCCTGGGCGCCGCGGTGATCTGCGCGGAGACGGACGAGGAGGCGGCGTACCTTTCCGCGTCGATGGACCTGGTGTGGGTGCGCATCACGCGCGGCGAGTTCGCGCCGATCCCGACGCCCGACGAAGCGCTCGCGTACGAGTACACCCCTCGCGAGCGCGCCATCGCGGACAGCTACCGCAAGCTGGTGATCGTCGGCAGTCCCGAAACGGTCCACCGCGAGATCGCGCGCGTCGCCGCCGAGGCCGGGGCGGACGAGGTGATGGTCACGGCCACCATCCACGACCACGCGGCGCGGCTGCGGTCTTACCAGTTGTTGGCAGAAGCAGCGGTGTGGAGCGGAGTGCCTAGTGCCTAGTGCTCAGGGCCTAGTAAAGAATTGCTGTTGCTGAGGACTTGGCACTTAGCACTTAGCACTTCTGTTCGTACTTAGACAAGGAAGCGCCGTGGAACTCGGGATCTACACCTT
>DASVVI010000364.1:0-3305 GCA_036386635.1 Longimicrobium sp. | reverse complement strand
CTCGCGAAAGGGCGGGCAGCTCTGGCGGCATCTGCGGACGGCGATGCGGCTCGTGCTGCGGCATCCGCTCGTGAGCGTCACGGTGGCGCCCGTGCGCGAGGATGGGCGCATCGTGCTGGCGCGCAGGGTGGACTCGGACCGCTGGGTGCTGCCGGGCGGACTTGTCGACTGGGGCGAGACGGTGGAGGAGGCCGCGCGCCGCGAGCTGGAGGAGGAGACCGGGATGGAGGTGGCGCGGATGGGGCGGCTCGTTGGTGTCTACTCGGCGCCGGGACGCGATCCGCGGGGGCACTCGGTTACGATCCTCGTGGCGGCGGAGGTGCGCGGGACGGCCAGCATCAGCGACCCGCTGGAGATCAGCGAGCTCCACGCGTTCGCGCCCGCCGAGGTCCCGTTCCAGCACATGGCGCTCGGCACCGACGTCATGCTCCGCAACTACCTTGCGGGGCAGACGGTCATCGCCTGATCGAACACGCGGGGGCGCGGAGGAATGCCTCCCGGCCCTGGTTCAGTCCCCGTTCCCGCGCATGAACTTGTCGATCTCCTTGGAGCGGCGCTCGGCGTCTTCCTCGCCCAGGGCGATGAGGCGCTTCACGTAGTCGTCCTGGAACATGAGCATGCTGAGGACGTCGGGGGCGGCGGTCTCGCGGGTGCCGAGGCCGCGGGTGAGGAGGCGGATGGGACGCGGGAGGCGCGGCTCGTACTCGGCGGCGATGCGGGCCAGGTCGCGCGAGGGGCGCACCAGCAGCAGCTCCACGACGCGCATCCCGTCGCGCCGGGTCTTGGGGACGCGGTTGAGGACCTCGTTCATCTTCTGCATGCGCAACGCATCCTGGTCGATCAGGTCCAGGAAGACGGCGTCGAAGAGCACGCCCATCACCTGCGCGGGCGGCGGATAGCCATGCACCTGGGGCTTGGCCGCCTCGTCGAAGTTGCGGCCATAGCGCGTGGAGACCGCGATGATCTTGTGCGCGCCGAGGTGCAGGGCGGGGGAGAGCGGAGCCGTCAGCCGCACGTTGCCGTCGCCGTACCAGTGGTCGCCGATCTGGACGGCTGGGAAGAAGAGGGGGAGCGCGGCGGACGCCATCACGTGCTCCACCCGCAGCCGCGTGTTGACGCTGCGCCTCTGCGGCCGCTCCCACGTCTCGATGGCGCGCCCCTGCAGCCAGATCACCGACTGGCCCGTCGTGTAGCTGGTGGTGCCGATGGCCGCCGCCCGCAGCGTCCCGCGGTGCAGGTTGTAGTCGATGCCGGTCAGCTCGCCCCCCACGGGGCAGAGCGCTTCCTCCAAAAAGGAGCGCAGCGGCTCCGTGTCCACCACGCCGCGCACCCGCGACTCGCCGCGCGACGCCCGCGCGAACCGCATCCCCCAGCGCCCCATGTTGCCAAGGAGGGCGCCGGTGTCCACGTGGAAGATGCGTTCGGGGGTCAGCTCGCCCCAGAGCGCGGCCAGCTCGTCGGCGGCCTGCAGAAAGGTGCCGTGGTGCTGCGCCAGGAGCGCGACGTTGATGGCGCCCGCGGACACCCCGGTCAGGATGGGGATGTGCAGCTCCGGGTACGCCCGCGCCAGGTAGCGGAGGAAGCCCACCTGATAGGCCCCGCGCGCGCCCCCGCCGGTCAGAACGAGCCCGAGATCGCCGTGGTCGGTGGTGCCGCGCTTCCTGGGCGCGGGCGTCTTCTCCGCCGGCTTGGTCACGGGCGCCGGAAGACGGTGCGGCCGCCCACCACCGTCATCGTGGGCTCGGCCTTGAGGATCTCGGCCTCGGGGATGGTCAGCAGGTCGGCGGACCAGACGACGAAGTCGGCGAACATGCCCGGGCGCAGCGTGCCTTTGCGCGCTTCTTCCCACTCGCCGTACGCGGATGCGGCGGTGTAGAGGCGGATGGCCTCGGCGCGGGTCAGGCGCTGCTCGGGAAGCCAGCCGCCCGGCGGCACCCCCGGCTCCTCGCGGCTCTGACGCGTGACGGCGGAGTAGATCCCCTCCACCGGCGCCATCGGCTCCACGGCGAAGTCGGTTCCAAAGATGACCACCGCGCCGGAATCGAGGAGGGTGCGCCAGGCGTACGCCCCCTCCACCGCGCGCTCGTGGCCGATGCGCGTCTCGGCCCAGCGCATGTCGCTGGTGGCGTGCGTGGGCTGCATCGACGCGATGACGCCCAGCTGCCTGAAGCGCGGGATGTCGCGCCGGTCCAGCACCTGCGCGTGCTCGATGCGGTGGCGGCGCGGGTGAGCGGGGTTGCTTCGGATCACGCGCTCGAACGCGTCCAGCGCCTGCCGGTTGGCCGCGTCGCCGATGGCGTGCAGGATCACCTGGAGCCCCGCGCGGTCCGCCAGGCCGACCAGCGAGTCGAGCTGTGCCTGGGTGTACTGCGGAAGGCCGCGGGTGGAGTGGTCGTCCGCGAACGGCTCCAGCATCGCCGCCGTGCGCGAGCCGAGCGTGCCGTCCGTGTACCCCTTCACCATCCCCAGCCGCACCCATTCGTCGCCGGTGGGGGCGGTGACGCCGCGCGCCTGCAGCTCGCGGATGGTGCGCTCGGTGAGCGGGAGCCAGCCGTAGACGCGCACCGTCAGCGAGTCGGCGGCGGCGAGGGCGCGGTACACCTCCACGTCCGCGGCGGATACGTCGCTCTGCACGCTGGTAACGCCGGTGCGGGCCGCCATCTCCATCGCCGCGCGGATGCCGCGCCGCACCTGCGCCGGGGTGGGATCGGGTACGACGCGCCCCACGAGGCCCTCTGCGGACTCCTTGAGGATGCCGGTCGGCTCGCCCGCGGCGGTACGCACGATCTCGCCGCCGGCGGGGGCGCGGGTGACGCGCGTGACGCCCGCGATGCGCAGCGCCTCGCGGTTGGCCCACGAGGTGTGCCCGTCCACGCGCGAGAGGAGCACGGGGTTGCGGGGGGCGGCGCGGTTCAGGATCTCGTTGGTGGGCCAGCCGCCCGGCCCCAGCTCGGACGCGGGGAGGCGCGTGTGGTCCCATCCGCGCCCCGTGATCCACTCGCCGGGCTGCGCGCGGGCGGCGGCGGCGGCCACGCGGCGCCCGATCTCCGCCAGCGACCGCGTGCCGCCCAGGTCCACCGCCAGCAGCGACGCCCCTCCCGCGGCGAAGTGGATGTGCGCGTCGTTGAAGCCGGGCGTCACCAGGCGGCCATCGAGGTTTTGCTGCGCCGTGTGGGGACCCACGAGCGAGTCGAGCCCCGCCTGCGGGCCCGCGTACACCACGCGCCCGCCGCGCACGGCCATCGCTTCGACGATCGTTCCCGCGCTGTCGCCCACGAAGATCTTGCCGTTGACCAGCACCATGT
>DASVVI010000363.1:0-6491 GCA_036386635.1 Longimicrobium sp. | reverse complement strand
GTCGGTGTTGTTGACGAGCAGGAAGTCGCGCACGCCCGAGGCATCGAGCTGCCAGTACGCCAGACGGCGCGAGTCGGGGCTCCAGCGGAAGCCGTCGCGCAGGTTGAGCTCCTCCTCGTAGACCCAGTCGAAGGTGCCGTTGATGATCTGGTCGCTCCCGTCCTGCGTCAGCCGCGTCTCCCGCCCCGTGACCAGCTCGGTGACGTAGATGTCGTGGTCGCGCACGAAGCCGACCCGCCGCGCGTCGGGCGAGAGCTTGGCGAACATCTGCCATCCCGGCCGCGTGGAGGCGGGGGTAAGCCGCCCCGTGTCCAGGTCGTAGACGTAGTAGATCCCCTTGGTGTTCTCGCGCCACACCGGCTGCGAGTTGGTGTAGAGGAGCAGCTTCCGCTCGTCGGGGGTCCAGCTGTAGTCCTCGATCTCGATGGGCTTCTGCTGGCCCGCCGGCACCAGGCGCGAGCCGTCCACCAGGCGCGTCTTGGTGCCGGTGCGCGCGTCCTCGGCCACGAGGTCGGTGGTCCCGTCCGGGCGCGCGTCCACGTACGAGTAGCGCTGCCCATCGCGCATCCACTGGAGCGCGGGGAGCCCCTCCGTGCGGAAGTCGCGGCCGGCGAAGATGCGCTCCACCGAGAGCGTCTGCTGCGCCCGTGCCGGCGCGAGCGCGGCGAGCGCAAAGATCCCGGCTGCGATGGCCGGGCGGGCCCGTGTCAGCATGTATTCCTTGCGGCGGTCATTGGGGTTTTCGTTGGCGAGTGGCGTCACATGATGCCGGTTGGTACGGCGCCGCGCCAGAGAGGTTCCGGGTCGATGCTGAGATTTTAACACGCCCCGTAAACCGGAGCAGAGGCACGTGAGCCCGCGGCGCATTACATTAAGCCCGGCGCAGGTTGGGAGCGGAGAAAACGCGCTCATGACTCGGTTCAGACGCTATCGGAGGTATCGTATGCCAAACGTGACCAGCGACGACTTTGCGGCGAGACTCCTCCGGAGCGCCGAGCAGGCGGCTGCGATCAAGTCCGGAGCAACAGAGGCTGTCCGGCGGATCGGGCGGAAAGCGGTGAGCCGGATCAATGAGGCAGACGAGATCGAGGCGACGCGAGTAGAACCGTTGATCCGGCCGCCGGAACGCTGAGCCCGTTCTAGTCCTGTTCCTCGGCGCTCGGATGTACGCGGGGTTCCTCCGCGCCACCAGAGTCCATCGCCTGTTCGGCTTGCCACGCGAGAACCCGCTGCTGCGCGACAAGCTCGACCTCCTCATCAAGTTCTTCTTCTTTGAGGAGACTACGAAGTGAACTGCCGATGTGTGGATTCGTCATCGCACTGACTCGCTTCTGGTTTCAAGCATAGGGACGATCTTCAGTGTACCCCAGGCCGCGCCCTGGGGTCAATTTCTCACGAGTGGTGCGTTGATCCAGCTGGCCCGTCATCCCACGCTGTTGCGGCTCCAGGCGAGCGCTTATCTTCGCACGACCACCCCCGTTCCACGCCTCCCATCCCACACGGACTCGCATGCACACCCACGCTTCAGGCGCGGCACTCCCGGACAACGATCCCGGACCCGGTACGGACCGGCTGCAGCGGCAGCTCGGGCTGTGGAGCGCCATGGCGGTGCTGGTGGGGTCGACGATCGGGAGCGGGATCTTTCGCGTGCCCAGCACCATCGCCGGCGAGGTGGGGACGGTGGGGGCGATGGCGATGCTCTGGATTCTCGGCGCGCTGATCGCCCTCTTCGGCGCGCTGACGCTGGCCGAGCTGGCGGCGCTCTTTCCGCGCTCCGGCGGGATCTACGTCTTTTTGCGCGAGGCGTACGGGCCGCTCCCCGCCTTCCTCTTCGGGTGGACGGAGATGCTGGTAATCCGGCCGTCGGCGCTGGGCGGGATCGCGATGCTCTTCGCGGAGTACGTGCAGACCTTTGTGCCCATCACGAAGGGGCAGGTGCGGTTCGTGGCGATGGCCGCCATCGTGACGCTGGCCACCGCCAACATCGTGTCGCTGAAGTTCGGCGCGCTGGTGCAGAACGCATCCACGGCGGCCAAGGCGGCGACGCTGGTGGGGCTCGCGGTGACGGCGTTCGTGGTGGGCGACTACGCCGGCGGGAGCTTCGCGCAGCCCATCCTCTGGTCGCCGACGAGCTGGGGCGGGTTCGGGATCGCGCTGGTGGCGGTGATGTGGGCGTACGACGGGTGGGCGGACCTCACCTTCATGGCGGGCGAGGTCAAGGATCCGGACCGCACTCTGCCGCGCGCGCTGCTGGGAGGCACCGCCGCGGTGGTGGCCATCTACCTGGTGGTGAACGCGGCATACCTGTACGTCCTTCCGTCGGCGGAGATGCCCGGGAAGCCGCTGGTGGCCTCGGACGCGGCGCGCGTGCTGTTCGGGCAGGTGGGGGCGTCGATCGTCGCGGCGATGGTGATGCTTTCGGCGTTCGGGGCGCTGAACGGGTCGACGATGACGGGGCCGCGCATCTTCTACGCGATGGCAGAGGACGGGCTCTTCTTCCGTCCCATCGCGGCCGTGCACGCGCGCTTCCGCACGCCCTTTGCGGCCATCACGATGGCGGCCGTGCTGGGGTTCGGCTACGTCTCGTTCCGCAGCTTCGAGGAGTTGGCGGACGCTTTCATCCTGGGGATCTGGCCGTTCTACGCGTTGGCGGTGCTCGCGGTGTTCACGCTGCGGCGCAAGCGGCCGGATCTTGAGCGCCCGTACCGTACGTGGGGGTATCCCGTGGTGCCGATCGTCTTCCTCCTCGCCTCGGTGGCGATGCTGCTCAACGCGGCCATCCGCGAGACGAAGCCGACGCTGTTCGGGTTCGGGATCATCTTGCTAGGGATTCCGGTGTTCTTTATCTGGCAGGCGGTGAGGCGGCGGGAGGCGGGCAACGCCGGGGGACGGGGAACCGGGGGCGGCACCGCCGGGGGCTGAAGCCCCCGGCTGGAACCACGCGAAGACCGCTGAAGCGGTCTGGGGGTGACGAATTTGGGGTCCGTCGGCGAGGAGAGGCGCCGGCGGACCTTTGTGTTGGGGTTGCGGTTAGCGGAGAGGATGCGGAGGCCGAAGGCGCAGAAGTCGGTGCGGCAGCCGGCCATGGTGACGGAGAGGAGGTGGGGGCCGGTGGCGTCGGCGACGAAGGTGAGGACGGGGCGGGCGTCGGCTTCCACGTCTTCGGCCAGGACCTCGGCGGCATCCGCGGCGAAGGCGCGCAGGTCGAGATCGTCGCAGGAGGGGCCGCAGCCCGCGACCACGCTGTAGCGGCGCCCCGCGTGGAGGTTCAGCTCCAGGCGCACGGAGCCGCCGCGAGGGAGCTCGCCCATCAGCGATGCGCGGCCGATGGCGCGCGAGTCGGGGACGAAGCCGCGCGAGGCAATGGCGCGCGCTGCCGTGTCGAGCTCGGCCATGATGGCCTGGCGCGGGGTCTGGGCGGCGGCGGGGACGGCGAATGCGGCCGCGAACAGCGCGGCGTAGGTGGCGCGGGTCATGGAAGCGGGGCAGGGGTGGAGCGTGGGCGAGCGGGAACGCTAACCCCCCGATTCCATGCGCGGCAAGGGGCGCGCTTCCTTGCGCCGGGTCACGCGCGCGCTACGTTTCGCCGTGAACCCATTCCGGAGGATGACCGAATGAAGCGCTGGTCCCCCACGCTGGTCGGCGCGCTGCTCACGCTTGGGGCCGCGGCCCCGGCCGCGCACGCGCAGGACCCCGCCGCACCCGCCGGCGCCATGGCAGCACGGCGGGCCGTCCCCAATTCGATCGTGCTGCCGCGCGATTTCCAGCGCGCCATCGCCCGCGGGACGCGCACCACCACCGGCGCGCCCGGCCCCCGCTACTGGCAGCAGCGCGCCGACTACCGCATCCGCGCCACCGTGGACGCCGCGGCGAAGACGCTCACCGGCAGCGAGACCATCACTTATCACAATCGCTCGCCGGACACGCTGCGCGTGGTGTGGCTGCAGCTGATGCAGAACGTCCATCAGCCCGAGGCGCCGCGCAACGAGGAGGCGGAGGTCACCGGCGGCTACGTCTTCACGCGGGTGGCGGCGGGCGGGCAGCCGGTGCGCGAGAGCGAGGACCTGCGCTCCGGCTCCGGCTATGCCATCGACTTCACGCGCATGGCCGTCCGCCCCGCGAGCCCCGTGCTCCCGGGCGACTCGGTGCGCCTGGAGCTGGACTGGAGCTACAAGATCCCGCAGGCCGGTGCCGGCGCGCGGATGGGGCACAGCCGCGACAACCTGCTGTACCTGGCCTACTGGTACCCGCAGATGGCCGTGTACGACGACGTGGTCGGCTGGCAGACCGACCCGTTCCTGGGCGGCGCCGAGTTCTACATGGGCTACGGCAGCTACGAGTACACCGTCGACGCGCCCGAGGGGTGGCTGGTGATGGGGACCGGAAACCTCGCCAACGCGGAGCGGGTGCTCCCGGCGGACGTGCTCCAGCGCTGGCGGCGCGCGGCGCAGAGCGACACGACGGTGCACGTGCTGGGCGCGGGCGGCTTCGGGGCGGGGAAGGCCACGCTGCGTGGCGCAAACGGCCGCCTGCAGTGGACCTTTCGGGCGGACAGCGTGCGCGACGTGGCGTTCAGCATGACGCGCGAGTCCAACTGGGACGCGGCGCGCACCCCCATCGGCGACCGAAACGGCGACGGGCGCACGGACTACGTGCTCATCCAGTCGCTCTGGCGCTCCACGGCCCCGCGCTGGGCGAACTCGGTGAAGTACGCGCAGCAGTCCATCACCCACCACTCCGAGTTCACGGGGGTGCGCTACCCGTGGCCGCACATGACCGCGGTGGAGGGGGAGGACATCATGAGCGGCGGAATGGAGTACCCCATGATGACGCTGATCAGCCCGTACACCGAGCAGGGCGATACCGCGCTGTACAGCGTAACGGCGCACGAGCTCGGCCACATGTGGTTCCCCATGATCGTCGGGGTGGACGAGCGGCGCTACGGGTGGATGGACGAGGGAACCACCAACTTCAACGAGAACGAGGCGTACAACGACTTCTACCGCGGCTCCCTCAACGCGCACCTGCGCGAGCAGCGGCAGTACGTCGGCTTCGTGAACAACGTGGGCGACCCGGAGCTCCTCCGCTGGACGGACCTGCAGCAGCCGAACCTGGGCGGGTTCGCCACCTACACCAAGCCCGCCACGCTGCTCTCCACCCTCCGCGCCCTGCTCGGCGAGGAGACCTTCCTGCGCACCTACCGCAACTACGCGCGCACCTGGGCCTTCAAGCACCCGAAGCCGTGGGACTTCTTCAACGCCTTCAACGCGGGTGCGGGGCGCAACCTGGACTGGTTCTGGTCCACCTGGTACAAGGAGGCGTGGTCGCTGGACCAGGCGGTGGGCAGCGTTACAAGTAGCGGCGCGAGCACAGTTATAACGGTCGAGGACCGCGGCAGCGCGCCGATGCCGGCCCGCCTGCTGGTCACGCGCCAGGACGGCACCACGGAGCGCCGCGAAGTTCCGGTGGAGACGTGGCTCGGCGGCGCGCGCTCCGCCACGGTGAGCGTCCCGTCCGGCAGCTCGCCGGTGATGCGGGTGGAGATTGATCCCACCAGCTCCTTCCCCGACGTGGACCGCGCGAACAACGTCTGGACGCGCTGATCAACAGCCTCACACAGAGAACACAGACGGAACTACAAGGCACAGAGAACCCCTTTCTGCTGTCCTTGTTGTTCCCTCTGTGTCTCTGTGTGAGGCTTTTTTTCTTTAGGCGCCCGCGATGCGACGAACCCCGTCGATGAGGCGGTCGACGTCTTCGAGGGTGGTGTAGGGCGCCAGGCCGGCGCGGATCAGGCCGCCGCAGTCGTCCAGGGCCAGGCGCTCGCAGACGGTGGTCGCGTAGAAGTTGCCGTTCCACACGAAGACGCCCTCCTCGCCCAGCCGCTTCGCCACCTCGTCCGGGGAGGCGTTGGGAACAGTGAAACCGAGGGTGGGAGTGCGCGGCTGCCCGTCCGGTACGCCGTAGACGCGCGTGCCGGGGATGGAGCGGATGCCGGAGATCATGCGGTCGAAGAGCTCGCGCTCGTGCGCGTCGATCATCTCGAACGCCCCGTCCAGCGCGGCTCGGCGGTCGTCGCCGCCGGCGAGGCTGGCGATCCAGTCCACGGCCGCGGCGGCGCCGACGATCCCCTCGTGGTTCTGCGTCCCCGTCTCCCAACGCTCCGGGGCCTCGTCGGAGGCGGGGGGCACCTTGTACGGCGTGAGTCGCTTCAGGTGCTCGCCGCGGCCCCACAGGATGCCGACGTGCGGGCCAAAGAACTTGTACGCCGAGCAGGCGAGGAAGTCGCAGCCCAGCGCCTGCACGTCGATGCGGCGGTGCGGGGCCAGGTGCACCGCGTCCACGAAGCTGATCGCCCCCACCGCGCGCGCCATCGCCGTCACACGCGCGACGTCGTTGATGGTCCCTACCGCGTTCGATGCGCCGCCCACCGCCACCAGCTTCGTCCTGGGGCCGATCGCCTGCTCCATCGCCTCGTAGTCCAGCTGCAT
>DASVVI010000362.1:0-5308 GCA_036386635.1 Longimicrobium sp. | reverse complement strand
AAAGTGCGTGAGTGCGTGAGTGCGTGAGTGCGTTCCTGATGTGTGAGACGAAACAGGGGTGATGACTTGCACACCTCCACCCGCACACTTCTGTCATCCTGAGCGACGCGCTGCACCGTACTTGCCCGTTCTCCCACCTCTGGCGCGGAGCGAAGGATCTACTGCGCGTTGCGCGAGGTTGGCGACGACGCACGATGCCCGGCCCGGCGCCGGCTAGATTCTTCGGTCGCCGCGGCAGGCGGGAGTGACGCGCGAATGCCTGAGTGGGCGGCTCCCTCAGAATGACAAATTGGGGGGCGAAACGCACTCACGCACTAACGCACTCACTCACTTTTTCTCGGCTGGAACGAGCGGGACGGACATTTTTTGACGCGGCGACCCAACGCCCGGTCGCGGCGCGGTGTACAGCAGAACGCGTCCTTGAACCCGTCCCGGAGCACATATGCGCAGCATCGTACTCATCGCCTTCCTCCCCGCGCTCCTCGCCGCCAGGGGCGCGGATGCGCAGGCGCGGCCCACGCGCGAGGACACGGCGCGCGCGGTGCACCTGCTGGAGCGGGCCACCTGGGGCGTTCGCCGCGACGAGCTCGCGGAAGTGCTGCGGACGGGAACGGACGCGTGGCTGGAGCGGCAGCTTCACCCGGAGCGCATCGCGGACGCGTCCATGCCGCAGCGCCTTGCCCGCTTCCCCGCCGCCAACGCGACGCCCGCACAGCTCCTGCGCGACTACCCGCGCCGCCAGGCCATGCCCCGCGATTCCATGACCATGCGGCGTGACTCGATGGCGCGTCCGGCCCGCGACACGTCGGCCGCGCGGCGGCGGCAGGGGGGGATGGCGCCGGCGCGCATCCTGGCCGACCTCGCGGGAGCCCGCCTGCAGCGCGCGGTCTACACGGAGCGGCAGCTGGAAGACCTGATGGCGGACTTCTGGTTCAACCACTTCAACGTATTCTTTGGCAAGGGCGCGGACCGCTACCTGGTGGGCGACTACGAGCGCGCGGCGATCCGCCCGCACGTCTTCGGGCGCTTCCGCGACCTGCTGGGCGCAACCGCGGCGCACCCGGCCATGCTGGTGTACCTGGACAACGCGCGCAGCACCGCCGCCGATTCCTCGATGGCGATGATGACCGGCGGCCGCCCGCGCGGCATCAACGAGAACTACGCCCGCGAGCTGCTGGAGCTGCACACGCTGGGCGTGGACGGAGGCTACACGCAGCGCGACGTCGGCGAGGTGGCGCGCGCCTTCACCGGCTGGACGGTCGCAGCCGCGGGGTACGGCGCGCGGCGCCAGCAGGGCGGGCCACGCTTCGTCTTCCGCCCCGCCCTGCACGATGCGGGAGCCAAAACGGTGCTCGGCCGCCGGCTCGCCCCCGGCCGCGGGATCGAGGACGGCACCGAGGTGCTCGACCTCCTCGCCCGCCACCCGGCCACGGCGCGGCACATCGCGCGCAAGCTGGCCGGCCGCTTCGTGGCCGACGACCCGCCGCAGCGCCTGGTGGACGAGCTGACCGCCGTCTTCACCCGCACCGATGGCGACCTGCGCGAGGTGACGCGGACGCTCTTCCGCTCGCCGGAGTTCGCGCGGGCGCGGGGCGCCAAGACGCGCACCCCGTTCGAATTCGTCGCCGGCACCCTGCGCGCGACCGAGGCCGAAGTGCGCCCCTCGCGCGAGCTGATCCAGACGCTTCGCCAGCTGGGCCACCTTCCGTACGCGGCCACGCCGCCCACCGGCTACATCCACGACTCCGCCGAGTGGACCAGCGGCGGCGCCATGCTCGCGCGGATGAACTTCGCGCTGGCCCTGTCGCGCGGCGAGGTGCAGGGGGTGCGCATCGATCCCGCGCGCCTCCTCCCGGGCGCCCCGTCCGACCCCACCGCGGAGCTCGCCCGCGTCCTCCTCCCCGCGCGCGAGACGACGACGCTGGTCCGCGCCGTGGCCGAGGACGCCGCACGCCTTCCCGACGACCAGGCACGCAGGGCGCGCGCGCTGGCGCTGATCCTGGGCTCACCCGCCTTCCAGCGGCACTGACCGGAGACGACGATGCACGGCAAACCGATCGGACGGCGCGCCTTCGTAAAGGGCGGCGCGCTGGCGCTGCTGGCGCTGGGGCTCCCGCCGGAGTTCATCACCCGCTCGCTCCTGGCGCAGACGCGCGCGCGGCGCAAGACGCTGATCTGCATCTTTCAGCGCGGCGCCGCGGACGGGCTGAGCATGGTGGTGCCCTTTGGCGACCCGGCGTACCGCCGCTCGCGGCGCTCCATCGCCATCGCCGCGCCGGTGCGCGGGGCGGGTGGCGCGCTGGAGCTGGACGGCTTCTTTGGGCTGCACCCGGCGCTGTCTCCGCTCCACGAGCTGTGGGGGCGGCGGGAGATGGCGGTGGTGCACGCAGCCGGCTCGCCCAGCACGACGCGCTCGCACTTCCAGGCGCAGGACATCATGGAGACCGCCGACCCGCGCGGCCGCGCGCGCGACGGGTGGCTGAACCGCGCCCTCGGCGCCGACGGGCGCACGCTGCGCGACGCGGATGCCCACGCCGCGCACCACGCCGCCGGCCAGGTGACGATGGAGCCCGGTGCCGCCGCCCTGCGCGGGATCGCCATGGGCGCCGAGCTCCCGCTGTCGCTGCGCGGAGCCAACCCCTCGCTCGCGGTGGGTGACCTGGACCGCTTCGGCCTGGCGGGCGGGCGCGACCCGGCGCTCGCGGAGACCTTTGCGCGCGTCTACCGCACCGAAGGCGGCGACGCCGTGGCCGGCGCGGCGGACGAGGGCCTGGAAGCCGCGAAGCTCCTGCGCCGCATCAACCCGTCGCAGTACCAGCCGCGCAACGGAGCCGCGTACCCCGCGGGCGAGTTCGGGCGCTCCCTTCGCCAGATCGCCCAGCTCATCAAGGCCGATGCGGGGGTCGAAGTCGCCTTCGCGGACCTGGGCGGGTGGGACACGCACGTGGCGCAGGGCGGCGCGGACGGCCAGCTCGCCCGCCGCCTCGGCGAGCTGGGGCGCGGCATCAAGGCGCTCTACGACGACCTGGGCGACCGCATGGACGACGTGGTGATCCTCACCATGAGCGAGTTCGGGCGCACCGTGGCCGAAAACGGCACCGGCGGCACCGACCACGGCCACGCCAACTGCATGCTCCTGATGGGCGGGAGCGTCGCGGGCGGCCAGGTCCGCGGCGAGTGGCCCGGCCTGGAGCCGGAGCAGCTCCACGAGGGCCGCGACCTGCGCGTCACCACCGACTTCCGCGACGTCTTCGCGGAGGTGGCGGGGAAGCATCTCGGCGCCACGCAGCTCGAGCGCGTCTTCCCCGGCCACACCGTCGACCCAGGGCGCTTTCGCGGGGTGCTGCGCTGAACGACGAAGGCCCCCGCACTCGCGGGGGCCTTTGCTCTTCCGGCGGTCGGTTAAAACCTAAGGCGCGCCCTGCGTGGCCCGCTCGGCCTCCGCCTTCATCGCCGGGAGCGCCCGCGAGTGTTCCGCGTATTCGATCACGTCCTTGCGCGCCGTCTCGGACTCGAACGCCTCGAGGAAGCGGCGAAAGAGCGAGACGGACGCTGCCGTGTCGCCGCGTCCCTGCGCCGCCTGCGCACCGGTGAAGAGCCCGAAGAGGTGGTTCGGGTTGGTGCTCAAGATGGTGTCCGACTGCGCGCGCGCCGCGTCGAAATTCCCGCCCACCAGGTGCAGCACGGCCAGGTGGTAGCGCATGTCTCTGTCCAGCGGGCGAGCCCGGTCGTACGCGGCCACCGCCATCGGCAGGAATTGCTTCGCCGTCGCGCTGTCGCCGCTGGACACGTTCTGCATCACGCGGTTGAAGAGCCTGTCCGCCGCCTCGCGCGGGGTCATGCTCGCCAGGTCCACCGCGCCGGGATTTCCCGCGGCTGGCGCACCGGACGGAACGGGGCCGGGTGCCTCGGGCGCCGCCGCGACGGCCTGCACGGGAGAGGCGGGCGACTCGCGGTTGTTGTTTACGATGAGCGTGGCCACCAGCGCCAGCACCGCCGCGCCGGTAAGCGCCCAGGGAAGCACGGGTGCGCGCCGTGCAGTACCCGCGGGAGCCACCGCGGGGGTGCCGCACTCGTTGCAGAAGCGGGCCCCGGCCGGAAGGGGGTTGCCGCACTCGCGGCAGGCAGCGTTCACGGCCGCGCCGCACGCATTGCAAAAACGTCCCGACGCCGCGGCGCCACAGGACGGACAGGTCTCGGTCATCGGTCAGTGCAGCCGGTACGAGGAAATCGCGTAAACCGCAAATCTACCCTGCGCACCAACTTCCCTCAAGCGGCGGTATTGCGGGATCTGCTTGCGGGTCGCTGTCCGAGCCGTATACTGGGCGGGGAAGTGCGTGAGTGCGTGAGTGCGTGAGTGCGGTCAGCCCGGCGCCCTTCCACTTGTCATCCTGAGGGAGCCGCCCACCACGACCCCCGCCGCGCACACAATGATCGGGCGGCGACCAAAGGATCTAGCCGGTGAGGCAAGAGGACGGCGAGCGACCACGAGCCCCTCGGTACGCGCAGTAGATCCTTCGCTCCGCGCCGCAGGCTGTTGGACGGGCGAGATCGGCGTGGCGCGTCGCTCAGGATGACAGAAATGGGGGATGTTCGCAGGTGCAAACGCACTCACGCACTCACGCACTAACGCACTTCTTTTCCCTTCACCCACCTCCCCCGTGACCCGCACCCTCCTCCCCATCATCGCCATCCTCGCCGCGGCGCCGCTCGGCGGGCAGACACGGGCGCGCGACCTGGGGGTGCCGTTCGATGGCACGCCGGGGCCGCTGAACGCCATCACCGACGTCGCGGGGCTGGAGGTCGGGCACACGACGCTGATCTCGGGCGAGGGGCGGCTGCGGGTGGGGACGGGGCCGGTGCGCACGGGCGTGACGGCCATCCTGCCGCGCGGCAAGCGCAGCTCGGACCCCGTCTTCGCCGCCTGGTTCTCGCTCAACGGCAACGGCGAGATGACCGGCACCACCTGGATCGACGAGGGCGGCTTCCTGGAAGGGCCGGTGCTCATCACCAACACGCACAGCGTGGGCGTGGTGCGCGACGCGGCCATCCAGTGGATGCTCAGGAGCAACCCCGCCATCCGCTGGGCCCTCCCCGTGGTGGCCGAGACGTTCGACGGGTCGCTGAACGACATCAACGGCTTCCACGTGAAGCCGGAGCACGTCTTCGCGGCGCTGGACGGCGCGCGGGGCGGGGCGGTGCAGGAGGGGAGCGTCGGCGGCGGGACGGGGATGATGTGCAACGGCTTCAAGGGCGGGATCGGCACGTCGTCGCGCCGGCTGAACGAGGGGCAGGGAGGCTACACCGT
>DASVVI010000361.1:0-2024 GCA_036386635.1 Longimicrobium sp. | reverse complement strand
CGCCCTTGCACGGGTGCGGCGGCGGTATGATTATCACTTCAGACGGCTGCATCCCCCGCGCATCCCTCCCCGTGCGCCCACAGCTTCACGAAGACATCGAGCGCTCCGCGGAGGCAGCGGGCTCCAGCGACCGCGCGTTCGGCACCGTGTTCGCCGCGGCGTTCGGCGCGTGGGCGCTCCTCCCGCTGCTCCACGGGCGCGGCGTGCGCGTGTGGGCGCTCGCCGTGGCGGCCCTCTTCCTGGCCGCGGCGCTCGTCCGCCCCGGCGTGCTGGCACCCCTCAACCGCGTGTGGACGCGCCTGGGGATGCTGCTGGCGCTCGTGGCGAATCCCATCATCCTCGCCATCCTGTTTTACCTGGTGCTGATGCCGGTGGGGCTGCTGATGCGCCTCGTGGGGAGGCGTCCGCTCCATCTCGGGTTCGATCCGCGGGCGCGCAGCTACTGGACGCCGCGCGAGCCGGGACCGGCGCCGGACACCATGAAACGCCAGTTCTAGAGGAGATCCCCGGATGTCCATCGTCGCGGAGCTGTGGCACTACATGCGGGTGAGGAAGAAGTTCTGGCTGCTGCCCATCATCGCCGTCTTCCTGCTGCTGGGCGGGCTCCTGGTGCTGGTGCAGGGCTCGGCGCTGGCGCCCTTCATCTACGCGCTCTTTTAGCGGGTGCGGATCGCGGGGATCTCCGCCTACTACCACGACAGCGCGGCCGCCCTGGTGCACGACGGCCGCGTGGTGGCGGCGGCGCAGGAGGAGCGCTTCACCCGCCGCCGGCACGACGCGCGCTTTCCCCGCAACGCCCTCCTGTACTGCCTTTCCGAAGCGGGGATCTCGCTGGACGAGGTGGACTACGTCGCCTTCTACGACAAGCCCCTCCTCAAGTTCGAGCGCCTGCTGGAGACGTACCTTGCCTTCGCGCCGCGCGGCTTCGCCTCCTTTCGGCGCGCGATGCCGCTCTGGATTCGCGAGAAGCTCTTCCAGAAGGATCTCCTCGCGCGGGAGTTGAGATCACTCGCGCCAGGCACGCGCTGGGAGGAGCGGCTCCTCTTTGGCGAGCACCACCTGAGCCACGCGGCCAGCGCCTTCTATCCGTCGCCCTTCCACGAGGCGGCGGTGCTTACGATGGACGGCGTGGGCGAGTGGGCGACCACCTCCGTGGGGCACGGAGCGGGGAACCGGCTGGAGATCACGCGCGAGATCCACTTTCCGCACTCGCTGGGCCTCCTCTACTCCGCGTTCACCTACTATACGGGGTTCCGCGTGAACTCCGGCGAGTACAAGGTGATGGGGCTGGCGCCGTACGGAGAGCCGCGCTTCGCGCCGCTGATCCTCGAGCGGTTGATGGACCTCAAGGAGGACGGCTCCTTTCGGCTGGACCAGCGCTACTTCGACTACTGCACCGGGCTGCGGATGACCGGCGCCCGGTTCCACGACCTCTTCGGCGGCCCGCCGCGCCGGCCCGACGAGCCGCTAACGCAGCGCCACATGGACCTGGCCGCCTCGGTGCAGGCCGTGACCGACGAGGTGGTCCTGCGCCTGACGCGCGCCATCGCCGCCGAGACCGGGGCCAGGAACCTGTGCCTGGCGGGCGGCGTGGCGCTCAACTGCGTGGCCAACGGGCGGGTGCTGCGCGACGGGCGCTTCGAACGCATCTGGATCCAGCCCGCGGCGGGCGACGCGGGTGGCGCGCTGGGCGCGGCGCTGGCGGCGTACCACGGCTTCCACGGCGGCCCGCGCGAGCCGGCGGCGGGGCTGGATGCCATGCACGGCAGCTACCTGGGCCCGTCGTACGGCCAGGGCGACGTGGAGCGGGGTCTGCGAGAGGCGGGGGCGCGCTTCACCGTGCTGGATGACGCGCAGCTGATCGAGCGCACGGTGGATGCGCTGGAGCAGGGGAAGGCGGTGGGGTGGTTTCAGGGGCGGATGGAGTTCGGGCCGCGTGCGCTGGGAGCCCGCTCCATCCTGGCCGACCCCCGCTCGCGGGCGATGCAGAGGCGGCTCAACCTGCAGGTGAAGTTCCGCGAGTC
>DASVVI010000360.1:0-6440 GCA_036386635.1 Longimicrobium sp. | reverse complement strand
GAGGAGCAGGTTGAGCGGGTCCTCGATGTTCCGCTTTACCGTCACGAGGAAGCGCACCGCCTCGCTGCCGTCCACGATGCGGTGGTCGTAGGTGAGGGCGACGTACATGATCGGGCGGATCTCGACCTGGCCGTTCACGGCGACGGGGCGCTCCACGATGTTGTGCATCCCCAGGATGCCGACCTGCGGCGGGTTGAGGATGGGGGTGGAGAGCATGGAGCCAAAGGTGCCGCCGTTGGTGATGGTGAAGGTGCCGCCCTGCAGCTCCTCCAGCGTCAGCTTGCCGTCGCGCGCGCGAGTGCCCAGGTCGGCGATCTCCTTTTCGAGCGCGGCGAAGCTCTTCTTGTCGGCGTCGCGGATCACGGGCACCACGAGCCCTTCCTCGGCGCCGACGGCGATGCCGATGTCGTAGTGCTGCTTGAGCACCATCTCGTCGCCCTGGATCTCCGCGTTGATGCGCGGGAACTGCTTGAGGGCGGCGATCACCGACTTGGTGAAGAACGACATGAAGCCGAGCTTGATGCCGTGCTGCTTCACGAAGGCATCCTGCCGCTCCTTGCGCAGCTTCATCACCGCGCTCATGTCCACCTCGTTGAAGGTGGTGAGCGACGCCGTGGTCTGCTGCGCCTCCACCAGACGCCGCGCGATCGTCTGGCGCCGGCGCGACATCCGCTCGCGCGTCTCGCGGCCTGGTGTGGCAGGCGCGGGCGCCGGTTGCGGGCGTGGAGCGGCGGGCTGCGGCACGGGCGCGGGTGCCGGTGCGGCGGGAGCGGCGGCCGGCTGCTGCTGGGCACGCGCGCGGCCGTCCTCGATCACCTTGAGGACGTCTTCCTTGGTGATGCGCCCGTTGGGGCCGGAGCCGCGGATCTGCGCGAGGTCCAGGTTGTTGTCCGCCGCCAGGGTACGCACGGCGGGCGAGGTCTGCGCGCCCTCGCCGACGTGCTCGGCCACCTCGGGAGCGGCAGCCTGCGGCGCGGCGGCGGCCGGAGCCGCGGCGGGGGCCTGTTCGGCGGCGCCGGCGCCTTCGCCCAGCTCGGCCAGAAGCTCGTTGACGCCGACGGTGTCGCCTTCGTTCTTGACGATCCGCCCCAGGACGCCGGCCTGCGGGGCCGCGACCTCGACGGTGATCTTGTCCGTCTCCAGCTCCACCAGGATCTCGTCCTTGGCGACCGGCTGCCCTTCCTGCTTGGTCCAGCGGCCGACCGTGGCCTCCACCACCGACTCGCCCAGCGGCGGAACGCGGATCTCAACCGGCATCGGGGTACGCTCCAGATATTAGGGATTGTCGTACTACTTTCGCTTTCCGATCAGCGACGCTCGCATCGGCGCGGCGTCCGGCGCATCGGCCAGCGCCGCGCGCACGATGCGGTTCTGCTCGGCGGTGTGCCGGTGCGCGTAGCCCTCGGCGGGGGAGGCGCGCGGCGGACGGCCAGCGTAGCCGAGCTGCACCCCTTCTGGAAGGAGGGCGCGCAGGCGCGGCTCCACGAAGCTCCACGCGCCCATGTTGCGCGGCTCCTCCTGCGTCCACACGACCTCGCGCAGGGCGGGGAGCGCCGCGAGCGAGTTCGCGAGCTGCTCCTCGGGGAAGGGGTACAGCTCCTCCACCCGCCCGATCGCCACGCGCTCCAGCCCGGCGATGGCGGCGCGCTCGGCGCGCTGCTCCTCGTTGGAGCCCAGCAGGTCCACGTACACCTTGCCGCTGCACAGCACCAGCCGGGTGATCTCCGCCGCGCGCTCCTCCGGCACGTCCAGCAGGACGGGGCGGAAGGTGCCGCTCGCGAGCTGCTCCAGCCGGCTTGCCGCCAGCGCGTGGCGGAGGAGGCTCTTGGGGCTCATCACCACCAGCGGCCGGGCGTCGGTGGACAGGAGTGTCGCCTGGCGGCGCAGCAGGTGGAAGTACTGCGCCGACGTGGTGCAGTTAGCCACGCGGAAGTTCCCTTCGGCGCAGAGCTGGAGGAAGCGCTCCAGCCGCGCGGACGAGTGCTCCGGACCCTGCCCCTCGTAGCCGTGCGGCAGCAGGAGCACCAGCCCGCTCCGCTCGCCCCACTTCTGGTACGAGGCGGCCAGGTACTGGTCGATCATCACCTGCGCGCCGTTCACGAAGTCGCCGAACTGCGCTTCCCACACCACCAGCGCGGTGGGATCGGCCATAGTGTAGCCGTACTCGAAGCCCACCACCGCCATCTCGCTGAGCGGCGAGTTGTGGATCTCGAATGTCGCCCGCGCGTCGGCGATCTGGTGGAAGACGTTCAGCTTCTTCCCCGTGACAGCGTCGTTGAGCACGGCGTGGCGGTGGCTGAAGGTGCCGCGCTCCACGTCCTGCCCGGTGATGCGCACCGGGATGCCGTCCTGCAGCAGCGACGCGAACGCCAGCGCCTCGGCGTGCCCCCAGTCGATGCCGCCCTCGGGGCCCATCGCGTCGCGGCGCTTCTGGAGCGTGCGCTCCAGGCGGACGTTGGGGGTGAACCCCTCCGGCCGCGCGAGCATCGCCTCGTTGAGCACGGTCAGGCGCTCGGCGGGCACGGCGGTCTCCACGCCGTGCTTGCCGTTGCGCGAGGGGGCGTCGTCGTGGCCGTGGGCGGCGTGGTCGCCTCCCTTGATGCGGTCCAGGATCTCGCCGAGATGCGCCGTGACGCCCTGGAGCATCGCGTCCGCCTCTTCGCGTGCCATCACGCCCTCTTCCGCCAGCCGCCGCGCCAGGACGTCGCGCACGGTGGGGTGGTCCTTGATGACGTCGTACATGCGCGGCTGGGTGAACGCGGGCTCGTCGCCCTCGTTGTGCCCCCACCGGCGGTATCCCACCAGGTCGATGACGAAGTCCTTGCCGAAGCGCTGCCGGTACGCGTGCGCCAGCCGGGCGGCGTTGATGCACGCCTCCGCGTCGTCGGCGTTCACGTGCACCACCGGCACCTCGAAGCCCTTGGCCAGGTCGCTCGAATAGCGCGTCGAGCGGTCCTGCTCCGGGTTCGTGGTGAAGCCGATCTGGTTGTTGGCGATCAGGTGGATGGTGCCGCCCACCGTGTAGCCGGGGAGCGACATCATGTTGAACGTCTCCGGCACCACCCCCTGCCCCGGGAACGCCGCGTCGCCGTGGATCAGCACCGCGACCGCGGCGGAGGTCTCGTGCCGGGGCGCGCCCGGCCCGGTGGTGTCGTCCTGCGACGCGCGCGTCATCCCCACGATCACGGGATTGACGAACTCCAGGTGGCTGGGGTTGGGCGAGAGGGTCACGCGCACGCGGGCGCCCTCCACCTCGCGCTCGTCCTGCCACCCCATGTGGTACTTCACGTCGCCCGAGGGCTCGTCCGAATTCTGCGCCGCGTCGCCGCCGGGGACGTGCTGGGCGCTCAGGAACGCCTCCACCATCATCTCGTACGGCTTGCCCAGCACGTGGGTCAGCACGTTGAGCCGCCCGCGGTGCGCCATGCCGATCAGCACGTCGCGCGCGCCTGCGCCGGCCGCCTCGCGGATGATCTCGTCCAGCATGGGGACCATGGTGTCGGTCCCCTCCAGCGAAAAGCGCTTCTGGCCGAAGAAGGCGCGGTGGAGGAAGTTCTCGAACCCCTGCACCTGCGAGAGCCGCTCCAGCAGCGCGCGCCGCCGCGGGGCGGGGAGCGGGTGGTTGAAGCGCCCGCTCTCGATGGCGTCGCGCAGCCAGCCGCGCTCGTCCGCGTCGGGGAGGTGGAGGAACTCGTAGCCGGTGGAGCCCGAGTAGATCTCCCTCAGCCGCCGGATCGCGGAGAGCGCGTCCGTCGTCCCATCCGGCGCGCTGCGCGCCACCGATGCGGGGAGCGCGGCGAGGTCGGCCTCGCTGATCCCGTGGAATGCGGGGTCCAGCGACGGGTCCACCGACGGGTCCTGGCCGAGCGGGTCCAGCCGCGCGGCGGTGTGCCCGCGGGCCCGAATGGAGCGCGCCAGCTCCCGCGCGGCCACGATCCGATCCACGTCGGCAGGAGTGCTGGTGGCGGTGGTGCCGGCGGCCGCGGGCTCGCCGGTCGGCGAAAAGGATGCGAAGTAGCCGCGCCACTCCTCGTCCACCGAGGCGGGGTCGCTCAGGAAGCGGTCGTACAGGTCCAGCACGTAGGCCGCGTTGGGCCCGGTGAATTCGCGAAGGTCTGCCATGGTCCACACATCGTGCGGGCGCCCGCGAGGGTGCGCCGGTGAGCCGCCCCGCCCCGGAGGCGTGCGGCAAGCCGCGACAACTTAGTGCCCGCCGTGGCGGGCCGCTACGGCGTGATGCTGCAAGTGTCTGACCCATGCGCGGGCAGTCGGCATCTCGTTCTTCCTTCCTATAATGGGCATCGTTATAATCCCGGCGTGATGGATGGGCCTCATCCCCTCGCAGGAAGCGTTATGAACCGCTTGCCAAAGAACCGCCCGCCCACGCATCCCGGTGAAATGCTCCTGAACGAGTTCATCGCCCCGCATGGGCTCTCGCTCGCGGAAACCGCGCGGCGCCTGCGCATCTCATATCCGCGGCTCCACGAGATCGTAAAGGGGCGGCGCGGCGTGACCATTGACACGGCGCTGCGGCTACAGCGCATGTTCGAGATGGATGCGGACTTCTGGCTCAACCTCCAGCGGGACTGGGACCTTTGGCACGCGCTCCGCTCGCCGCTGGCGGCGGAGCTGGAGGCGATTCCGGCGCTAAAGCGCGCGTAAACCCGGCGCGGGGTGTCGTAAACGGGGCAAATGCGTTAAATTAGAGGACTTGGAACGATTCCGAGACATGCGGTCGTGCCCCGCGCCAGAGTCGGCGTGTGATTCTTCTGGGCACTACGTCCAATCCTGGACAAACTCACGAGCGGCGAACGAAGGGCACCACGCGGTGCCTGCGCTGCGACCAGCGGCGGACCCGGAGGGAAGAGTCCGGGCCACCCAACAAGGAAAAATGCATTTCAACGAGCTCAACCTCGCGCCCGAGCTGGTACGCAACGTCCTGGCGCTCGGGTACGAAATCCCCACCCCCATCCAGCAGCAGGCCATCCCCGCCGCCCTCGAAGGGCGGGACGTCCTCGGCCGGGCCCCGACCGGCACGGGCAAGACGGCGGCCTTCATGCTTCCCACGCTGCACCGGCTGCGCGGCAAGGAAGGGCTCCGCGCCCTCGTCCTCTGCCCCACGCGCGAGCTGGCGATCCAGGTGGGCGAGTCCGCGCGGGACTACTCGCGCGGCAGCGAGCTGTTCGTGGGCGTGGTGTACGGCGGCGTGCCGCTGGACAAGGACATGCGCGGCCTGCGTGCCGGCTACGAGATCCTGGTGGCCACGCCGGGACGCCTGATCGACCACATCGAGCGCGGCAACATCGACCTCTCCAAGGTCGAGGTGCTGGTGCTGGACGAGGCCGACCGGATGCTGGACATGGGCTTCCGCCCGCAGATCAACGAGGTCATGCGCCGGATGCCAAAGGAAGGGCGGCAGACGCTCTTCTTCAGCGCCACCATGCCCAACTCGGTGAAGTCGCTGGCCTACGACATCCTCCGCGACCCGGTCACGGTGGAGGCGGCGCCCAAGGTGCAGGCGGCCGAGGGTGTGGACCAGTTCGTGTACCCGGTGGACGCGCGCCAGAAGACGGGGCTCCTGCTGGAGCTGCTGCTGAAGCCGGAGTTCAAGAGCGCCCTCGTCTTCTGCCGCACCAAGTTCGGCGCGGACCGCGTGGCTCAGGCAGTGTCGCGCGCGGGCATCAAGGTGGAGGCGATGCACAGCGACCGGAACATGCAGCAGCGCGTCCGCGCGCTGGAGGCGTTCCGCAGCGGCGAGGTGCAGGTGCTGGTGGCGACGGACGTGGCGCAGCGCGGGATCGACGTGGACGGCATCTCGCACGTCATCAACTACGACGCGCCCAAGGATCCGGAAGGCTACGTGCACCGCGTGGGCCGCACCGCGCGCGCCGGCGAGACGGGCGTGGCGATCACCCTGATGTCGGGCGGCGAGATCGGTGACGTGGCGGCGGTGGAGCAGCTTCTTGGCTCGCGCATCCCGCGCGTGAACGTCCCGGGCTACTCATTCTTCGTGGCCGACACCCCGCTGATCCTGGGCGAGGACGGCGAGCCGGCCCCGCCGGTGGAGCAGGCCCCGATGCCGCAGACCAAGCGCGCCGCCCAGAAGGAGGCCCGCACCACCCGCGGCCGCAAGTCTGGCGAGCTCTCGCAGGAAGACCTGGCGAAGCTGCTGCGCGTAGGCTGACCTCACCCCCAGCCCCTCTCCCAAACTGCTGGGAGAGGGGGGAGACGCGCCCATCCGCGCGCGGCGTCGACAACGAAGAACGCCCCGATCCATGATCGGGGCGTGATTTGTTATGTGCGGTGCGCACCAATGCCGTAGGGGCAGACCTGCGTGTCTGCCCTCCCTCGCTCCGCGCCCAATCCCCGCCTCACGACCCGAAAACCCGTAGGGGCAGCCCCGTGTGGCTGCCCGTGCCATCCGCCGCACCGATCCCGGT
>DASVVI010000359.1:0-4262 GCA_036386635.1 Longimicrobium sp. | reverse complement strand
GGTCGAGCCGCTCCAGCACGGCCTCGTCCAGCCGCGGCGCCATCGCCACCCCCAGCTCCTGCGTGAGCAGCCCCACCACCTGCGCGGCCCTGCGCACCAGCTGCTCGATCGCGGCCCCCTCCCCCGCCCCGGCCGCCAGCTCGCGGCGGATGGCGAGCTCCTCGCCGGAGGTGAGCGGCGTGCGGCACATGAGCACGTCCACGTACAGCCGGTAGGCCAGGTCGGTGGGGACGCGGCCGGCGGAGGTGTGCGGATGGAAGAGGTAGCCCTTCTCCTCCAGGTCGCTCATAGTGTTGCGCACCGTGGCCGGGGAGATCCCCAGCCCGAAGCGCCGGGCCACCATGCGGCTCCCGGCGGGCTCGGCGGTCTCCACGTACGTGCGGATCACCGCCTCCAGCACCTCGTGCTCGCGCTCGCTGAGCGGCTGCTCGGTCATGGGTCCGTGGCCCGTGGAAAACGCTGGAAAACCCGTTGAATTTCGCGGTTCGCGAAGGGGAGCGCAATGCCGGGGCGGATGGCCCTCACCCCCGCTCGTTCCTCGCTGCCCCCTCTCCCGATAACAGGAGAGGGCTGCGCCCTCCTGTCATCGAGAGAGGGGCGGATTTCCTTTGCCTGTCGCCGATATCCTGTAGGGGCGCGATTCATCGCGCCCGTGTCACGGGCTACCCCGCCCCCTGCCCCCGCGCACCAAACCCCGTAGGGGCAGCCCCGCGTGGCTGCCCGTGCCCGCCCCCGCTCCGCCCCCGCCCCTGCGCACCCACACCCCGCGACCCACATGGCACCTCGTAGGGGCGGACCTGCGTGTCCGCCCACCCTCGCCGCGCCTCAACGCCCGCGTTCACCCCAGCAACACCGCCCGCCCCTCCGCCGCCTCAGCCAGCTCCACGGCCAGGCGATCCAGCAGCAGCCACCCCTCCGCCGTCAATCGCAGGACCGCATCGTCAGCGTGCGCGAGGCCCCGCGCACGCCACGCTTCCGCGAGGCGGATCTCGGCGTCGCAGGCGTCGGCGAGCGGGTAGCCGGTGTCCGTGCGAAGACCGAGCCACGCTCCTTCCAGCGCGCGCGTTTCGTCGTCCACCGTCTCCTCATCGTCGACCGCGAGGCGGCCGGCGGCGATGGAGTCGCGGTAGGTGTCCCAGCTTCGCACGTTCCAGCGGCGCAGCGGCGGGTAGAAGGCGTGCGCGCCGGGCCCGAGGGCGGCGTAGGGCGCGCCGGTCCAGTAAACGCCGTTGTGGCGCGACTCACGGCCGGGGAGTCCGAAGTTGGATACCTCGTAGTGGCGGAAGCCGGCCGCCGTCAGGTGGCGGTGCGCCAGGAGGTACTCGTCGGCGTAGCGATCGTCGTCGGCCAGCGTCTCGCGGCCCTCGAGGACCCAGCGGCCCAGCGGCGCGGCGGCCTCGGCGGTGAGGCCGTAGAGGGAGACGTGCTCCGGCTCCAGTGTGAGCGCGTGGTGCAGGTCCGCGCCCCAGTCGCGGCCCAGGCGCTGCGGAAGGCCGAAGATCAGGTCCACGCTCACGTTGCCGAAGCCCGCCCCGCGCGCGGCATCCATCGCGCGGCGCGGACCTTCGACGCCGTGCATCCGTCCCATCCAGCGCAGCGCGGGCTCATGGAAGGTCTGCGCGCCGAGCGAGATGCGGTTGACCCCCGAGGCGCGCCAGTCGGCGGCGGTGGACGCAGTGAAGCTCTCCGGATTCGCCTCGCACGTCCACTCCGCCGCGTCGCCCCAGGTGGCGAAGGGGGCCAGCCGCTCGCGCAGCTCCGCCATCGCGCCGGCCGCCAGGAGCGACGGGGTGCCGCCGCCGACGTAGACCGTGTCCAGCGCGAGCGGCTCCGCCCACCCGCGCTCGTCCGCCAGCAGGCGCATCTCGCCGGCGACGGCATCGAGCCACTCGGCCGTGGGCGCCTCGCGCGTCGCCTGCACGGCGAAGTCGCAGTACGAGCAGCGGCGCACGCAGAACGGGACGTGGACGTACAGCGCACGCGGCGCGGACGGGCCAGACGACAACGATCTCTCCTTGCGACGGGTGGACCTCAGGGACACCGCAGCCCGCCGGACGTTCCGCGCGGCACGAGGCTCGCAAAGGCCGTCGCCGACGACACCTCCCACACCGGAACCATCCGTTGAACGAACCGCTCCTTTCGCAGCGCGCACTCCGGTGAGCGAAGCCAACGAATCCGCCGCGCCGCTGGCCGAAGGCTCCGGGGTCGCAGCGCCGTCCGCGGGCCCCGGCTTCGGCGCGCGGCTGCGGCGGCTGGGGTCCGAGTCGCTGGTGTACGGGCTCAGTTCCATCGTGGGCCGCTTCCTCAGCTACCTGCTGACGCCGTACTACGCCTACGCCTTCACCCCCGCGGACAACGGGGTGCAGTCTGTCGTATACACCTACATCCCGCTCGCCTCGCTGGTCTTCCTGCTGGGCCTGGAGGTGGCGTACATGCGCGGCGCGGCGGCGACGCGGGACGCGGACCTGACGACGCGGCAGCGCACCTTCAGCATGTCATTTGGCACCATCGCCGCGGTGGGGGCCGCGGGGCTGGCGCTGGGATGGGTGGCGGCGCCGTGGCTGGCGGAGCTGGTGAAGCTCCCGGTGTACGCCGTGCGCTACATCCTGGCCATCGTGTACACGGACGCGCTGCTGACCGTCCCGTACGCACAGCTCCGGATGAGCAACCAGGCGAAGCGCTACGCCGTGCTGAAGCTCCTCTTCGCCGGGGCCAGCATCGCGTTGAACGTGGTGCTGATCGGGGTGCTGCACTGGGACGTATCGGCGATCTTCTTCTCCAACCTGGTCGCCAACCTCGCCGTCCTGCTGCTGATGCTCCCCATCATCCTGCGCCTCTTCCGCCCCGCGACGCTGCGGGGCGCGGAGTGGGGGCCGCTCTGGCGCTACGCCCTGCCGCTGATCCCCGCGGCGCTGGCGGTGGCGCTGGTGGAGAACGGCGACCGCATGGTCCTCAACGCCCTACCCGACGCCACCGCGCGCGCCGTGTACGGGATGGACACCAAGGACGCGGTCGGCATCTACTCCTTCAACTACAAGCTGGGCGTGGCGATGCTTCTCGTCGTGCAGATGTTCCGCATGGCGTGGACGCCCTTTTCGCTCACGCAGGCGAAGCAGCCCGGAGCGCCGCAGCTCTTTTCGCGCGTGCTGACGGCGCTGATGATCGTGTGCAGTGGCGTCCTGCTGGCGGTATCGCTCTTCCTCCCCGTGCTGGTGAGCATCCCCGCCGTCTACCACTTCCCGCGCACGCCGGCGTACTGGCTGGGACTCTCCATCGTCCCGGTGATCCTGCTGGGCTACGTCTTCAGCGGCGTGTACGCGGTGGTGACGGCGGGGCTGTACGTGGAGAGGAAGACGTCCGTGCTGCCGTGGATCGCGGGCGCGGGCGCGCTGGTGAACCTCGGGTTGTGCATGGTGGGCGCGCGATTCGGGATGGTGGCCGTGGCGTGGGCGACCCCGGCATCGTACGCGCTCATGGCGGCACTGGGTGCGCGCGCTGCCAATCGCGTCTTCCCCGTCCCGTTCGAGTGGTTCCGGCTGGTGCACCTTGGCGCCATCGCGGCCGCCATCTTCGCGACCGACCACTGGCTCCTCCCGCGCGCGATCGAGCCCGGCTCCGCACTGGGCGCGGGCGCCAAGCTCCTGCTCCTCCTCGCCTTCCCCGCCCTGCTGCTGCTCACGCGCTTCTTCCGTGCGGGCGAGTTCGCGGTCATGCGGAAGCTGGTGCCGCGGCGGTAGGAGCCCTCTCCCCCAGCGTCGCTCCGCGACGCATCCCCCTCCCCCAAAACTGCCTGGGGGAGGGGGAATTTGCATGGGTCTGCACGCGATGCCCTCTGCTGTTCTCCTCCGTGTCTCCGCGTCTCCGCGTGAGCCATGCAGTTGCCGTTTTCTCCTGCGTCTCTGCGCCTCTGCGTGAGGACCAGCGGTTTGGTCAGCGGCGGCGGAACTGTTTGCCCGGGAGCGATTCGGCGAGGTCTCGCAGCTCAAGGGAGAGGAGCGTGGTCAGGAGGGCGCCGGTCGGGAGCGCGGCGGCGGTGGCGAGCTCGTCGACGTGGCGGGGCTCGCCGTGGAGGAGGGCGAAGACGGCCGCCTCCTGCGGCGGGAGGTCGGGCGGCGGCACGGGAGGCGGGGGAACGGGGGTGGCGTGGCCGACGCCGCGCAGCTCTTCGAGGATGTCGTGCGCGGAGGTGACGAGGCGCGCGCCTTCCTTGAGGAGCTGGTTGGTGCCCGCGCTCGCCGCGGAGCCGATGGGACCGGGGACGG
>DASVVI010000358.1:0-3400 GCA_036386635.1 Longimicrobium sp. | reverse complement strand
TTCGCGAACGTCGCCTCCTCCACTCCCGGCAGAGCGCGCACCCGGTCCAGCACCTCCTGCACGCGCGCGGCGGGTGGCGGCCCGAAGCTCTCCGTGCCCGGTTCGGCGAAGTTGACGCCCGCGGTGACGATCTTCTCCGTGTCGAAGCCGGGATCGACGTCGTGGAGCTTGCCCAGGGAGCGGAGGACGAGCCCCATCGCCACCACCAGCACCAGGGTGATGGAGACCTGGCCCACCACGAGCGCTCCCTGCACCGCGAGGCTGCGGGTGGCGCCCTGCGCACCGCCGTCGCGCAGCGCCGTCAGCAGGTCGCGCGCGCCGGCGCCGATCACGGGCACCAGGCCGAAGGCGATCCCCGCCACCACCGACACGGCCAGGGTGAACGCCAGCACGCGCGCGTCGAGCGAGGGCGACACCCGCGCCACCTCCGGTATGCGCGAGGCGAGCGAGACGCCAGCCCACGCCAGCAGGAGCCCCGCGCCCCCGCCCATCAGCGCCAGCACCACGCTCTCGGTAAGGAGCTGGCGGGCGATGTGGCCGCGCCCCGCGCCCAGCGACGAGCGGATGGCGATCTCGCGGCGGCGCGAGGTGGCGCGCGCAAGCAGCAGGTTGGCCACGTTGGCGCAGGCGACCAGCAGCACCATCGCGACGACGGCCATCAGCAGGTACGCGGCACGCTCCCGCACCGCGCGCGTGTCCTGGTCCAGCGACAGGCCGGCCACGTTTCCCGCGGGCACCACCCGGGACAGGCGGCCGGCGTTGGTCTCGGGATACGCGCCGGCCAGGCGGCGCGCGGTCAGGTCGGCGGCGAGTTGGGCGCGCTCCACCGTCACCCCCGGCTGCAGGCGGCCGAAGACGGTGGCGAACGACACCGAGCGCGTGTCCAGCGGGTTCATTTTGGGGTCCAGGAAGGCGGCGCGGGCGCGCAGCGGGATCCACACCTCCGCGGGGTTCTCGCCTCCAATCGCGCGGAAGACCGTCTCGCTCCCCACCACCCCTACCACGCGGAAGGGGTGCCGGTTCAGGACCAGGGTCTTCCCCAGCACGCCGGGGTCGGCGTTCATGCGGGTGCGCCAGTACGACTCGCTCACCACCGCCACCGCGCCCGGGTCCTCCCCCCTGTCGTCGGAAGGGAGGAGGGTGCGGCCGCGGATCGCCTTCACCCCCAGCACGCGAAAGAAGTCGCCGCTGACGGCCGCTCCGCGCGCACCCTCTACCGCGCCCGTTCCCACGCGGAACCCGCGCGTCTCGTGCGCCGCCAGCCCCGCGAACACCTCGCGGCGCGCGCGGTAGTCCTCGAAGTCGGGGATGGACCACGAGTAGCCCGGGCTCACCTCCCCCGTCTCCACGTTGCGGTTCATGGGATGCAGGCGCACCAGCGCGCCCGGATCCTCCACCGGCAGCGGGCGCAGCATCAGCGCGTCCACCACGCTGAACGCCGTCGCGTTGGCCCCGATCCCCAGCGCCAGCGTGAGCACGGCCGCGGCGGTGAAGCCGGGGGCGTTCCGCAGGGAGCGCAGGGCGTAGCGCAGGTTGGTCATGCGATCACTCCGAGCGAAGGGCGACCATGGGATCGACGCGGGCGGCGCGGCGGGCGGGGAGCCAGCTCGCCAGCACGGCGACGGAGGCCAGCAGGAGCGCCACGAGGGCGAAGGTGAGCGGGTCGCTGGGGCTCACCCCTTCCAGCAGCCCCGCCATCAGCCGCGTGACGGCGAAGGCGCCCGCGAGCCCGATCCCTACGCCGATCGCCGCGATGGTGAGCCCCTGCCCCACCACCATGCGCAGCACCTGCCCGGTGCGCGCCCCCAGCGCCATCCGCACCCCTATCTCGTGGATGCGTTGCGCGACCGCGTACGCCATCATCGCGTACACGCCGGTGACCGCCAGCAGGAGCGCGACGAAGCCGAACGACGCGAACATCCCCCCAAAGAGCCGCTGCCTCCAGAGCGACTGTCCCGCGACCTCGGCCATCGTGTGCACGTCCGCCACGGCTACGCCCGGATCGATCTCGCGGATGGCGCGGCGCAGCGCGGGCGCCAGCGCGGCGGCGTCGCCCGGGGTGCGCGCGACGAGCGCCATCGAGCGGCTGCCGTGGTCGCCCGCCGGAAAGTAGAGCTGCGGGCGCGGTGCGTCGCCGCGATGCTGGCCGCTGATGTCCTCCACCACGCCGATGACGGTGCGCCAGTCGCCGCCGATGCTCACGGTGTGGCCGAGCGCGCTCTGCCCCGGCCAGAAGCGCTCCGCCATCGAGCGGCTGACCACCACCACCGGCGCGCCGGCCGCGGCTTCCTGCGCGGTGAAGGGGCGCCCGGCGCGCAGCCGCAGCCCCATCGCTTCCGCGAAGCCGTCCGTCGTGCGCCGCACTTCGGCCTCCGTGCGGTCGGAGCCGGGCACCTCCCGCCCGTCCACCATCACGCCGCTCGTGGAGGAGCCGCCCGAAAGGGGGAGCCAGTCCGCCATTCCCGCGCTGGCGACGCCGGGGAGCGGGCGCACGCGGTCCAGCACCTGGCGGAAGAAAGCCGTGCGCGCCGCCTCGGTCTCGTAGCGCTCGCGGCCGACGGTGATGCGCATCGACACGGCGCCGTCGAGGCGGAAGCCAGGGTCGGCGGAGTTGAGGTGGACGAAGGAGCGCACCATGAGCAGCGCGCCGGTCAGCAGCACCGCCGCCAGCGCGAGCTGTCCCATCACCAGCGCCGACTGCAGCCGCCCGCGCCGCGCGCCCGTGGTGGAGCCGCGGCCTCCATCGCGCAGCACGCCCTGCAGGTCGCCCGACGTAGCCCGCAGCGCCGGCGCCAGCCCGAAGAGCAGGCCGGTGCCCAGCGACACGCCGAGCACGAAGAGGAGCACGGTGCGGTCGATGTCGAACACCATCCAGAGCGGCGGCTGGAAGGGGAAGGATGACATGATCAGCCGCAGCCCCCACATCGCCAGCCCGATCCCCACCGCGCCCGCCAGCAGCGACACCAGCGCGCTCTCGGTGAGGAGCTGGCGGACGATGCGGCCCCGTCCCGCGCCGATGGCCACGCGCACGGCGATCTCGCGGCGGCGGGCGGCGGCGCGGGCCAGGAGGAGGTTGGCGACGTTGGAGCAGGCGATCAGGAGGACGAAGCCCACCGCGCCCATCATCACCAGGAGCGGAGCGCGCACCTCGCCCGACCAGCTCTCGCTGAAGTCGGTCGCGCGCACGCCGGACCCCGCGTTCGTCTCGGGGTAGCGCCGCGCCAGCTCGCGCGAGACGGCGTCCAGCTCGGCGCGCGCCTGCTGGAGCGTGGCACCGGGGCGCAGCCGGCCGATCACGGACATGTACCGGCTTCCGCGCTCCTCCTGGACCTCGGGGCGCAGCGGCGTCCAGAAGGTCTGGTTGTCCGGGAAGCCGAAGTTCTTCGGCATCACCCCTACG
>DASVVI010000357.1:0-2023 GCA_036386635.1 Longimicrobium sp. | reverse complement strand
AAGCAAGAAGTAATCATCTTCCGCACAACTGAAGCTTGATCTTGCTCTCGCGCGAGCCATCGGATCTGCCGGATTGACGTTTTTAAACACCCTCTGAGGGAGCCGCCCCGCAGAAGCCTCGAGTCGCGCGCGAACCTTTCTGCGGCGACCGAAGGATCTAGCCGGCGAGGCGCGAGACCGTGGGCGACCACGAGCCCCTCGCCACGCGCAGTAGATCCTTCGCTCCGCGCCACGGTTCGGAGCACGGGAGAGTACCGTCAGGCGCGTCGCTCAGGATGACAAAATGGAGCGAGCACGCACGCCATCGCCCCTCCCCCAGGTTGTTTTGGGGGAGGGGCAGCGAGGAACGAGCGGGGAGGGGGCCCGCCCCGCACTAACGCACTAACGCACTGCAGTTCTACGGCTTCGTCTTCCACCGCGTGTTGCTCGGCGGGCTGCTGGGGTTGCAGGCGGCCATCACCAGCTTGGTCTCGTTGGTGCCGGTCTGCGCGGAGACGCAGTTGCCGCTGCCGCCCATCCACTGGCCGCTGCTGAGCCAGTACCAGAACTGGCTGTCGCTCGTGCCGCTGAGCGGGCGGCACGGCCAGATCTTCACCTGCGAACCGATCGAGCCGTTGGACGGGTAGTAGTCCATGCAGTACTGATAGCCGTTGGAGTCCGTCTGCCCCTTCTGCACGATCACGTGCCCGTCGCTCGTCCGCGTGAAGTACTGGTTGACGGAGGACTGGCAGTTGTAGATCTGGAGGTTGTTGCCGCCCGTGAGGTAGCCGCGGTAGTTGTCCATGCACTTGGCCGGCCAGGCAATGCTCTCGAAGCCGTAGTACGTCTGGGCGCCGGCGCCGCCCGGGAGTGCCGCGAGCGCCACGAGGGCCGCGGCGAGGGCGAAGACGGTTCTGGTGCGGGTGAGGTGCATCCTGTTCCTCCGGGATAAGGGGATGGGATCCACGCGGCCTCTCGGGCGCCGCGTGTGCCCAGTATAACGCGCCCAGCGTGACTTGGCCGTGTTTTTCTTGCGCAACGCTCCTTTTCAGGCGTCGCGCTCGGGCGGACCGGAGACGATGCGAAAAGCAGGTGCGGCCGCTTCGTGTCTATCGCTGCAACATGGCCCCACACATAGCTTTATACGACTTTTTCTCCGCGCCCGTCCATCGGTTCGGCGGGTGTGGATCAGGAGGGGAGGTGCACCGTGACGGGCCTGGCGGAGCTGGTCAGGGTGCCGTTTCCGAGCTGCCCCCGCTCGCCGCCGCCCCAGCACAGCACGGTGCGCTCGCGGGTGAGGCCGCAGGAGTGCGTGTTCCCCAGCTCCAGCGCGGCGAAGCGGTGCGTGGCGACGCGCGTGCCCACCGGATCGCAGGTGATGGGCGATGCGGTTGAGAAGCAGGGCGTTGCGGCCGGAGGCGTTCCGCCGAGCCGCCCGCTCGACGTGCTCCCCCAGCAGAGCGCCGCGTCGTCGCTGCCGGTGACGCAGGCGTGCACCGCGAAGGTGTTCTCCGAGTTGAGCGCCAGCACGCGGAGCGGCGCCCCCCCGAACGCCGGCCGCGGATCGCGCCCGCCGATGAAGTCGCCGGTGCCGAACGAGCCGGAGGTGTTGTCGCCCCAGCACGATACGCGCGCGTCCACCGTCCTTCCGCAGGCGAAGGTGGTCCCCGTCATCAGCTCCACGTACCCCAGCTCGCCCCCGGCGCGCGCGGGGAGGAGGTGCACGGGCGCGGCGTCGGTGGTGAGGACGTTCTGCCAGTTCAGCCCCCAGCAGTACGCCTTCCCCGCAGCGTCCAGCCCGCAGCTGTGGATGGTGGCTCCCACGACCGAGGTGAGCCGCGCCGCGCCGCCCACCGGCTCCGGCGCCGGGTGCGCGTCCGTGTCCGGCCGGCCGATGCCGAGCTGGCCCTGCGCGTTCCTCCCCCAGCAGTACGCCACGCCGTCCACCGCCATCCCGCACAGGTGCGAGTACCCCACGCTCACGGAGCGCCACGTCATCGCCGGCGCGACGGCCACCGGCGAGCTCACGAACGGCTCGGACACG
>DASVVI010000356.1:0-5013 GCA_036386635.1 Longimicrobium sp. | reverse complement strand
CTGTCCCGTGGAGCACCTCAAGCAGCACATCCGCGACATCCCGGACTTCCCGCAGCCCGGCATCCTCTTCCGCGACATCACCCCCCTCCTCCGCCACCCCGCCGCCTTCCGCGAGGTGGTCGCCGCCTTCGCCGATCGCTTCCGCGGCCGCGTGGACGCCGTCGCGGGGATCGAGTCGCGCGGCTTCATCTTCGGCGCGCCGCTGGCGCTGGAGCTGGGCGTGCCGTTCGTCCCCATCCGCAAGGTCGGCAAGCTTCCGGGCGAGACGCTCACGCGGGAGTACGCTCTGGAGTACGGCACCGCCATCCTCGAGATCCACACAGACGCCGTCGGGCCCGGCCAGCGCGTGCTGGTAATCGACGACCTTCTCGCCACCGGCGGCACCGCTCGCGCCGCCGCGGGGCTCGTCGAGGCGGTCGGTGGCAGCGTGGTTGGGATCGCGGTCGTCATCGAGCTCCTGTTCCTCAATGGGCGCGGGGCGCTGGAGGGGTACGAGGTCGAGGCGCTGGTGCAGTATTGATCGCGTTCACGGGTGACGGCGCCGGGGAGGGCACGGGCGGCCACGCGGGGCCGCCCCTACGAGATCGGTGCGGGTGGAAGGATCGGGGGCGGGGCAGGGGAAGGGTAGGCGTGCAGTCCGTGCTGTTCTCCCCCTCCCCCACGCTCCCCCGCGTGCGGGGGAGGGGGCCGGGGGGTGGGGGCCCCGTGGCACGATGTTCGCTTATGCAAACCGGCGTAGCCAGAGCTAACCTGTTGCCTGAGGCTGGTTTATGAAATCAATGCTGGTACGGTGGACCGCGGCGGCGGCCATCCTGGTGGGGGCGGCGGTACCCGCGGTGGCCGGTTCGGGGGGACGGTGCATCCGCCCGAAAGGACGCGGCGGCCTTCTCCCTCGCCATCGACCTTTCCGACCGCAAGCTGTACGTGATGGAAGGCGAGGAGGTGGTGGACAGCTACTCGGTGGCGGTGGGCCAGCCGAGGCATCCAACGCCGCGCGGCAACTTCACGGCGCGCCGCATCGTCTGGAATCCGCGCTGGGTTCCGCCCAACGAGCGCTGGGCCCGCAACAAGCGCCCGCTCCCGGCCGGCGACCCGCGCAATCCGATGGGGCGCGTGAAGATCTTCTTCAGCGACCCCGACTACTACATCCACGGGACGCGCGACGTGGACTCGCTGGGCGAGGCGGAGTCGCACGGATGCGTGCGGATGCGCAACTCCGAGGTCATCGCGCTGGCGAAGCGGGTGATGGAGCACGGCGGCGCACGGCGCGATCCGGGCTGGTTCCGGCGCGTGCTCAACCGGGTCACCTCCACCCAGGAAGTGCGCCTCTCCGACCCGGTGACCGTGCGGGTCCGCGCCTGACGGAGCGGATATCGGATGCAATCGGGGGCGCCGCGCGGTCTGCGTGGCGCCGCCGTTTCTATATGACCTGCCGTGCTCAGGGCGCGACGGCGATGCCGCGGATCGGGCTCGAAGTCCCGATCTGCCCCACGCGCGTCGCGGCGCCGGTCGTCAGGTTGATGGTGTACAGCTCGGAGCGCGATCCCACCGTCAGCGCCGCGTACACCTCGCGCGCCGCATCCGTGCCGAAGATGTCGAAGCCCACGTCGTCGCCTGTGTTCACACCGAGCGGACCCACGGTCGTCATCCGCCCGCCATTGGGCGCGCCCACCAGCACCAGCACGTCGCGGTTGCTGTCGATGCCGAACAGCTGCGTCGTGGTCGCGCCGGCCACGCTGTTGGTGTAGGCCGTGCCCACGATGCGCGGCACGGTGCCGGCGCCGGGATCGCCCGCCAGGTAGGTGAGCGCGGTGTCGGTGGCGGCCACCGTGCCCAGGTCGGGGTGCAGCCGCAGGTTCTGCCCCGCGTTCCCGTGCGTGCGGATGCGGTCGACGGTCGGGTTGAAGTCGAATCCGAACGCGGTGCCGGCGAGCGCCGGGGTGAACGGCGCGCTGCCGATCACGGTCGCGGCGGCGGTGAGCGTGTCCACGCGGTAGATGCGGCTGGAGCTGCCCGCCGCGACCAGCATCCCGTTGCTGGGCCGGAAGTCGAGCCCCACCAGCGTCTCGCCGGCCTGCAGCCCGCTGAGCGCCGTGCTGCGGACGCTCCCCGGGTTCTGGCTTCCAAAGGTGACCAGGTTCCCCGCGCCATCCAGCGCGAAGATGCGCCGCCCCTGCGGCTCGAACGACGACGAGCCCGTGGAATCGTCGCACGCCGCGAGGGTGAGCGCGAGCGCCGCGACAGCGAACAGCGGGCGGAACGGTGTGGAACGAGGCATCGGTTCTCCCTTGCGTGTGTACGGCCGGAGCGGCTCCGCTGTACGAGCCGTTTCCTGGAGTACGCACGACGAGCGGCCGCGGATCTCTCCGCGACCGCTCGTGAGGGGACTGCCTCCGCCTACGGCCGTGCCGTCTGCCCCGGCGGTACCGCGATGGAGCGGATCGGCGTGCGGGTGGCGAGGCGCCCGATCAGCGTGGGCGTGCCGGTCGCGAGGTCGATGCGGTACAGCCTCGACACGCGCGCCTCCGAAAGCACCGCGTACGCGATCGGCCCCTCGCGCGTCACCACGATGTCGAACCCCACATCGTCCGAGGTGTTGAGCCCCAGCGGCCCCACCGTCCTCGCGACCCCCGCGTCGGGGTTGGGGAAGGTGACCAGAACGTCGCGGTTGCTGTCGATGCCGTAGAGCAGCGTGGGAGAGCCGGTGGTGTACGCGGTGCCGACGATGCGCGGCGTGGTGATGGCGCCGGGATCGCCGGGCGCGTACGTCAGCGGCGGGTCGGTGGCGGAGACGGTGCCCGCGGGGTCCAGGCGGAGGTTCTGCCCGCCGCTCCCGTGAACGCGCAGCCGGTCCGCGCCGGGGTGAAAGTCGGTGCCGAACGCCTCCCCCTCCAGCGCCGGGACGAACGGACCCGCGACCGGGGTGGCGATGACATCATCGTCGTCGTCATCATCGCCGGTGTCGATGGTGTACAGCCGGCTCGTGTTACCCACAGCGTAGAGGAGCTTGGAGCCAGCGCGGTAGTCGATCCCCACCAGCAGCTCACCCGGCTGCATTCCGGTGATCTCCCTGCGCCGCACTGCGTCCTCGCTGCGGCTTCCGAACTCCACCAGGTTGTTCGCCCCGTCCAGCCCGTAGATCCGCACCCCGTCCACGTCGAACTCGGTGGAGCTCTTACAGGCGGTCACTAGCAGGAGCGCGCAGAGCGTAGCCTTCCAGCGGATCATGGTTCTCCCGAACGGTGCACGTGTGGGCCCGGCCGGGTCCACGGATTGCCTCCCCCACACGCGAGATGCACGCCCCGTGCTCCCGCACCCCGACGAGCCCCATGCACCTGGTTCAGATCCTCCTCCCGCTGCGCGACAACGACGACCGCCCCTTCCCCCGCGCCGCCTTCGACCGCGTCAACGAGGAGCTGACGGACCGCTTCGGCGGCGTCACGGCCTACCTGCGCTCCCCCGCCTCCGGCGCCTGGCGCGAAGAAGGCGGCGAGGTCGCCCGCGACGACGTCGCCATCATCGAGGTCATGGACGAATCCCTGGACCGCGCCTGGTGGACCTCCTACCGCCACGACCTGGAGCACCGCTTCCGCCAGGACGAGGTCCTCATCCGCGCGAATGAGGTGGAGCGGTTGTAGGGCTGGCCACTGTGGCGAGTGAACTCGCGGCAACAACAGCACAAAGTCCGCCTTCGCGGACTCGGGCTCCAGTGCCCGCGCACACGAGACGGCTTCAGCCGTCTTCGCGTGGTTCCAGCCGGGGGATTTATCCCCCGGTGATGCGGCGCCGGCGCGGTTCATCTCGGTATTCGGCGGCCCCCAAACGCAAAGAAGGGCGCCCCCATCCGGGAGCGCCCCTCCATTCACCTCGCCTGTGGCTTCAGGCGCCGACGCGGACGACGTTCTCCGCGGCGGGGCCCTTCTGGCCCTGCACCATGTCGAACTCCACCCGCTCGCCCTCGGCAAGCGTGCGGAAGCCCTTGGTCTGGATGGCCGAGTGGTGCACGAAGCAGTCCTTTTCGCCGTTCTCCGGGGTGATGAACCCGAAGCCCTTGGCGTCGTTGAACCACTTCACGGTGCCGGTGGTGCGCATTCTCCCGTACTCCTGGATGGTGTTGTCCGCCGGTATCCGGAAGTCCGTGCCACCGACGGGTGATTACGCGGGGATTTAATCCCGCCCGCGACGGGCGTTGCGGCGGTCCTTGGCACGGCGGCGCTGCGCGGCCTTCGACTTGGCCTTACGAGCCTCGCTGGGCTTCTCGTAGAAGCGCTTCCGGCGCATGTCCTTGAACAGTCCCGAGCGGATCATCCGGCGGCGGAACTGCTTGAGCGCCCAGTCCAGGCGATCGTTTTCACCAAGCTGAATCTCGACCACGCAAGCCCTCCAAGAGGAATTTCAGGGTTGAAACACAAAAGGACCCGACCGTCCTGCGACCGAGTCCCTGAACGCGTTCTCGAACACACGGCCGCGGCGGTGGGTTGTCGCAGCCCGCAGTATACACACGCGCCGCGTAAGTGTCAACACCCCGCCTCACCCCTGCGGCTCGTGCACCAGCTCGGGCTCAACGACGGCCAGCCCCTCGCGCCGGTCCCACTGCTGCCGCTCTTCCTTGGGCTCCAGGTACAGGATCCTCACCGCCACCACGAGCACCGCCAGCAGCGGCGTCGCCACGAAGAGCGCCAGCACGCCGAAGCCGATCGTCAGCATCAGCTGCCACACCAGCAGCGCGGCGGGGGGGATGTTGACGGCCCGCTTCTCCACCAGCGGCACCGTGATGGCGTTCTGCACCTGCTGCAGGAGGAAATAGAAGGCGGCCACGTACACCGCGGTGATGGGCTTCACCGTGAACCCGGCCGCCACCGCCGGGATCGCCGCGATGGTGGGGCCGAAGTTGGGGATGAACTCCATCAGCGCCGCGAAGCCGCCCAGCGCCAGCGCCCCCGGCACCTTGAGCAGCGTCAGCCCCAGCCAGGTCACGATCCCGATCCCCGCCATGGTGCAGGCCTTCCCGAT